>CALCHA010000124.1 GCA_937901265.1 uncultured Phycisphaerales bacterium | reverse complement strand
GCCATCGGCGGCCGGGCGTCGAGCATCGCTGCCCCCGGCAGGAAATCGCGGATGGAGCGCTCCGTCGCCTGCCACTGGGCCGCACGATCTGCTGCTTCCTCTTCCAGCAGGTCGAAGGCACGCAGCACGAGAGTGCCGGTCGATGGGAGCAGGTCCGCGGGAGCCGGAACCGGGCGCGCCGCGGGGGCTTTGACGGTGGCGACCGGGCGCTCTTCCGTTTGTACCTGGGCACGAATGTCGTAAGCGGGTATTTCCGCCGGCGCGGTGAAGCTTTCAAGCCGCGAGCGCACGGGAGCGGGAGTTTCGATGGGCGCATCAAAATCCGCCCCGAGCGCGGCACGCTCCTCGGGATCGAGGACGTGGGCGAGGTGATCGAAGACCGCTTCCGCGGCATTGACCACCCGTGAAGCCCGGTGCGCCACGCGGTCCACCGCGGCTTCCACGTTCGTTGCCGACGATTCTTCCAGCGGCTCAAGCCCTTCGGCCTCCTCGGCCTCGACTTCGCCGGCGGGGGAAAGTTCATCCAGCAGCGCGGTCCAGACCGCGGACGGGTCTTCCACGGCCACCGCCGCCATGCGCACCGTCGCCGGGGCGGGTGCCGCCTTCCCACGGGTGCCCGCGAGGGGCAGTTCCGCCTTCAGGAATTCCCGCGCCGCGCGGCGCAGCCGGCCATGCACCGTCGCCGCCTGGGCGATGTCGTCGCCGACCATGAACGCCGCGAGCGTCCGGCCGGCGCAGGGCACGACCGCCGCACGTTTGAGTTGCTGATAAGCCGCCACGAGGCCCTCATTGTCGGTGGGACAGAGGACCAGCCACTGCGGCAGCCGTGCGGCGAGTGCCGCAAAGCCGGGGGTACCGGGGGGCGGCGCCGCGACGATCCACGCGCCCACGGCGCTGCGGAGCGTGAAAAGCGCGCGGGCGATCTGCAGGTCGATGCTGCCGCTGGTGGGATCGATCCGGACCGCCGGAAGGTCGCTGGGGGATTCCACGCCGACGACGTCGATGATGAACTGTTTGCCGGCGAAGCCAAGGATCGCCACCGTGGTGGAGCCCTCTTCGGCGAACATCGCGGCGGCGGCGGTCAGCGCGGGCCAGCCGGCTTCGCCCCAGGAGGGAGCCAGGGCGAGGCGGACGGTCGCGGGATCCACGGGCGCGCCGGGAGGCGTCATGGGGGCCGCTTCACGTTTGGCGCCAGGGGGAATGCGCCGGGGGGCGGCACCACTCTGGGGCCGGGCACCGTCTAAAAAGAGCCGCGCAATGTCCGCCATGCTGCGCGCCGGCGGCAAGTCGGGGTTCTGTCCGGGACGTTCCACGTCACTCATCGGAAGGCTCCAGCGGGGGGTGGCAAGGGGTCTGTCACGTCAATCGAAGTGTTGCAGGCAAAGCGGCGAGCGCGGCTCAAACCACTTCCACCACGCTGTCGAGTTCACCGAAAGGATTCGTTTCCGCGTGGCGATTGTGTGGGTCGGCCTGCCAACGGCCATCGACCACGAGGCGGTAGCGGTACTTGCCCGGCCGCAGGTTCACGACGGCTTGAAACGTATCGTCATCACCGCCGGACATGTGCAGCGGGCTCCAGTTGTTGAAGTCGCCGGCGATCGCCACGCTGCGGGCATGGGGGAAGTGGGCGACAAACATCAGTCCGTCGGCCACCTGACGCACGCCATAAAAGGCTTCCAGTTTCTGGCCGAAGGTCTGTTCCCGCGGGGTGACGGCCAGTCCCAGACCGCGCTGCGCCACGGCCCGGACCTCGTCGGCCTTGCGCGAGAGGATGTTCGCCTGGGCGGTCAGGTCCTGCGTCATGCTGCGGTGGCTGCGCCGCATCGGCGCGTCGTTGGGCGAGAGTTCCTCGGGCAGCTCGATTCCCTCCTGCACGGCTTCGAGGGTCTCCTCCACCGTGCTCTGGGCGAGGGCGATCCGCGATTCCAGCGACGCCGCCTCGCGCGGGGCCTCCATGGCCACCACCGCGCGGGTCACATCCAGCGACATCCGCGGTGCCGGGCCAATGAGTTCCCGGGCCAGCTTCTGGAAATCCTTGAAGCCTTTCGAGGCGGGGTCATATTCGGTGATGGGCTGGCCGAAGCTGGCGGCCTCTTTGAGCTTGGTGTTGAAGTTGATGGTGGCTTCCATGAGCAGCTCGCCGAAGCCGTCGCGCAGCTCTGCGAGCACTTCCCGGGCCAGCTTGGTGCGGATGTCGTACAGCGTGGCGAGGATGCGGATGCGCAGCTCCTGCCGACACTGCTTGCGCAGCTGCTCAAGCAGCTCGAGTTGCTTGGCCAGGCCATGCAGCGAGAAGTAGCCGGTCTCCACGGGGATGAGCACATCGGAGGAGGCGCGCATGGCGTTGAACGTGAGCAGCCCGACATTGGGCGGGCAGTCCACGATGCAGAAGTCATAATCGGCGGCAACGCGCGAAAGGGCGTCGGAAAGGCGGTCCTGCCGGCCGGCCAGACCGTGAAGCTCGGTTTCCAGCGCCGCCAGCGTGATGGTCGCGGGGGCCAGATCAAAATTGCTGGCGATCTGCCAGGTGATGTCCTTGAGGGTGGCGGTGCCCCCTGGGGCGCGCAGGATGTCGTAGATGGAGCGTTCAATCTGCTGATCGGGCACGGCAAGACCGACGGCGCAATGGCCTTGGGGGTCCATGTCGACGAGCAGGGTTCGCTGGCCCATGTGCGCGAGGCACGCGGCCAGGTTGATCGAGCACGTCGTTTTGCCGCACCCGCCTTTTTGGTTGATAAGGGCGATTGTCCGCATGGCGTCTGCATCCTTGCATCTGCACCGGGCGTCCGGATGTCGGTCGCGCTTCCAGCGCGACCCCCGTTTCCCTGGGCATCCTTCAGCCGCAACACTGCCGCGGCGAATGGAAGCCGGAAACCCTGCCACCGGCTTCATCGGTGCGACCCGCTCAATCGCTTGAAGTTTTTGCAGACAGAATCTGCATTATCAGTATTGGCAGGGGCCCTCGCCGGGCCGCCGCCCTTTTCCTATGATGAGGCCGCGCCGACATTTGGCACCCCGGTCCGGTATCCCCGAAAGTCCCTGGCTGAAGTTTTTTTTATGTCCGAGCCCGCCATCCCGCCCCTGGCAACCGCGCAGCGACCCCTGCGTAAGCGGCTCCGTCGCGCTGGCTGGATACTGCTGGGCTTTCTGGGCATCCTCCTGGTCATTTTCCTGCTCCTGCCCGTCTGGATGTCCAATGAACAGGGACGTCTTTACGTGCTGGGTCGCCTGAATCGGGGATCGGCTGCGAAACTCTCGGCCGACGACTGGTCGCTCTCCTGGTTCCGCGGCACGCGCATCAAGAACCTCTCGATTACCCTTCCCGACAACACCCGGCTGCTGTTTTGTCCGCGGGTGAAAACCGAGCTGACCCTCTGGGGCATTCTGCTGGGCCACTATGACGTGGGCACGACCACGATCGACACCCTGCAACTGGCGCTGACCAAGTATGCCGACGGCACGACCTCGCTCGACGCCCTCGCCGGTGCCCCGGCGACGCCGGGGGAGCCCGCTTCGTCGCGCCTCTTCGCCCAGTTCCGCTCCGCCCGCGGCAGCCTTCGGGTGCAGTCCGCCGTCGTCACCATCAACTCCGCGGCCGCCAATGAATCGATCACCTACACCGACGTCGATGCGGCTGTGACGATCGCCGCCCCCGATGCCCCCTTCCATCTTCGCGTCATTGCGATGGGACCGGACCGTTCGCTGTCGCTCAACGCCACGCTCCCCGCTCCCGCGGACTGGCCCCCCAAGCCCTGGATGCTGCTCTCGGACATGGACCTGACGGCGACCAACCTTCCCACGGGGCTGGCGTGCGACTGGGTGCGCCTCGACCCGCGGTGGCGGCAATCGCTCGGTCCGGTGATCGAAAAGCTGACCCTGTCGCACCATGAGTCGCCGAGCGAACCGGCCGAGGCTCGGCTGGCGGTCCGCTGCCCCTCATCCGGGACGGGGATCGATGCGCGGTGCCTCCTGCGCGCGCTGCCCGCCGCCGCCACGCTGACCCTGCCCGCGGGCAGCGATTATCACATCGATGCGGCGCTGTTTCCCTCGCCGCCCCTGGAGGCGTTGCTGGCCCACGTGAACCCGATTTTTCGTGCGCTGCGATCCAGCGAGGCGCCGCTGGCGATTTCTCTCACGTCCGCGGCGTGGTCGACGGACCAGCCGGCGGCCCTGACGGCGACCTGCCAGGTCACCTTTCCGGCGTTGAGCTTCGAGCGCACGGGTATTCTGGGGCAGCTGCTGACCTTTGCCGGGGAGCCGCCCACGGCACCGCCGGGGATGCTGCCGCTGACGGCCTCGCCGCTGCGTGTGCAGGCGGACGCAGGGGAGCTCTCCTTCTCCAACTTTTTTCTGACGAGCGCGGGGCGGCGCATCCGCTTTTCGGGGGGGAGCTCGCCGGAGGGGCGGCTGCGCATTCTGGCGACCATTCCCCTGGACAGCGGCGGGGTCCTGCAGATGGGCACGGCGGACGTTCCGATCGGCGGGACGGTCGCGCAGCCGGCGCTCACGCTGCCGCACTGAGAAAGCCGGTATACTCCGCCCATGGCCGAAACGACCCCCCACACCCCGCCCGATACCGCGCCCGAGAGCCCGCGCCCCGCGGTGCCGTCGCCCGTCGCTGAGGCCGCGACGAAGTCGGTGCGCAAAAAGCGGCGGCTCGTCGCGAGTTCGTGGTGGCCCCGGGCGCGGCTCTTTGTGGAGATCATGCGGCACCGCATCGACGAGGAAGAGACCTTCGAGCAGGCCGCCGCTCTGACCTACAAGACGCTCTTTTCTCTGATTCCCGTGTTTGTGCTGTCCCTGCTGGTGCTGTCGGCGATTTCGGCGTCGCCGGCGGATCGCAAGCCGCCCGCGCCCGCACCCATGGTGCGCGCCCCGGACGATGTCGCGCCGCCTCCCGCGGTCCCTGATCCCTCCACGCGGCCGGCCGACGTCGACAACACAGCGCTGGACGTCACGGTGCGGCGCCTGGTGTTCAACCAGCTGGCGCTGGACAAATTTCCGCTGACCACCAACGACGGGCAGCCGGTGCGGGATGCGACGGGCAAGGAAGTGATGCTCTCCGATTTCATCACGCCGCTGCTCGATCGCGCCCGGGCGGCGGTCACGAGCAAGCTGACGGGGCTGGTGGCACTGGCCATCCTTGCGTACGGAGCGATCTCGCTGATGATCGTGATCGAGGGGGCGTTCAACCAGATTTATGGGTCGGTCAAGGCGCGGAGCTGGCCCCGACGCCTCATGCTGTACTGGTGCGTACTCACGCTGGGACCGATCTGCATCGGGGCGTCGATCGCCCTGGGACAGGCCGCCTCCTCCACCGCACAATCCCTCGCGCCGCTCGCCATGCTCATTTCTCCCGCGCAGGCGGCGTCCGCGTTTGCGATCTCCTGGCTGCTGATTTTTCTGTTGTTCAAACTGGTCCCCGATACGCAGGTGAACTGGCGCTCCGCCGGCTTGGGTTCCCTGGTGGCCGCCCTCCTCTGGGAAATCGGCAAGTGGGGCTTTGGCCTGTACGTGGAGCACTCGGTGAAGGGCTCCTGGTACGGCTCACTGGGGCTGATCCCCCTCTTCATGCTCTGGATTTATCTCACCTGGACCATGGTGCTGCTGGGGCTGCACGTCGCCTACATCCACCAGTATTACCCCATGCTCAAACGCCAGTTTTTTTACACCCGCCAGTGCGCCGTGCAGATCTCCGACATCCGCTGGGTCTTTGCGCTTGGCATCCTCCTCTACCGCCACTTCCGCCAGGGCAAGCCCCTTCGCGGGCCCGAGGCGGCTGAGCAACTGCTGCTGCCCAACGACGTCACTCTGGAACTGCTCGAAGGCCTGCGGACCGCGGGGATCGTCCACGAAGTGCACGCCGGTGGCTATGCCCTGGCCCGGCCACCCGAGACGATCACCGCGCTGGACCTGCTCTCCGCCGCCCGCAATCTCTGCCAGTTGCCGCCGGAACTGGTGAACGACCAAGCCCGTCCCCTGCCCACGCACTCGGCGGCGATGGCCTCCTTTGACCGTCTGGAAAACAACTGGGCCAAGTCGCACACCCTGCCGGCGCTGGCCGACGACTAACGCGGCAACCCCTTTCCCGGGGCCCGGCGATTCCCTACAATGGCGATCCATGATGCAGTGGCTTTCCATCCTTCTCTCGATGATCCGGGAAACGCTCCGCCGCTGGCGGCAGAGCGCGGGTCTCGGACGTTTCGCCCCTCAGCCGGTGCGCATTGGCGCCTCCCGGTGGGTTCCTGTTTCGCGCGCGTTGTCTGACCTTCCTCGCCCCCACATTTCCCAACGTTCCAGAAGCCTCCGGTAACCCCCGCGCGATCACTGCGCGCCCATCGATTCCGCGCGAGAACAGGAAACCTTATGCCCCTTTCCCTCGATCTGATGCCTTTGGAAGAAAAACTCCCCGAGGCCCCCCCACCCAAAACGATCGTCGTGCGTTACGGTTATCTCCGCGAAATCGGCGAGTTTCCCTCCGACCTCACCTCCAAAGTCGGCTGCGGATCCAAGCTCATCCTTCGCACCGACCGCGGCACCGAGCATCATCGCGCTGACCACCAGCTCCTGGAGGA
>CALCHA010000123.1 GCA_937901265.1 uncultured Phycisphaerales bacterium | reverse complement strand
AGATCGTGCGCGAGCAGCTCCAGTGCCCCCACCATCTCCGCCGCGGCCGCCAGCGCATCGCGCCGATGCCGCATCTCGGTCGACCCCGCATGGTTGGCGTCCCCGGTCACCTTGACCACATACTGCCGCCGCCCATTGATCGCGGTCACCAGCGCCACCGGAATGCCCGCCTCCCAGAGCCCCAGGCCCTGCTCCACGTGCACCTCGATCAGCCCGCGATAGGCCCGCGCCGAGAAGCGTTCCGCCTCCAGCCGCGCGGCATCGACGCCATAGGGTGCCCCCGCTTCCAGATAACTCTCCCCACGCGCGTTCCGCAGCTCCCGCAACTGCTCCGCCCGCAGCGACCCCGTCCACGCGCGACTCCCCAGCATTCCCAGGTTGAAGGTCGTCCCCTCTTCCTCGGCAAACACGATCAACTCCAGCGGCACGCGCTCGCCCGCGTCCCTGGCCGCGCGCAAAACTTCCAGCGCCGCCGCCACGCCCGCCACGCCATCAAATTTCCCTCCCGTGGGGACCGAATCAATATGCGACCCCGACAAAAACCGCGGCTCCTCCCATCCCACCTGCCGCCCATGCACATTTCCCGCCGCATCCACGTGCACCGCGCATCCCGCGCGTTGCAGCTCGCTGATCACATAGCTCCGCGCCTGCTGCCACGCCGCGGAAAACGTCGGCCGCGAATATCCCACCGCCGCCCCCTCCTCCGAACAGGCCGCAATCGCCTCGATATCCCGCGCTATCCGTTCGTTTTCAATCGCCATGCAAACCGCTTCTTTCCCTGAATCCGCCGACCCGCCCCTCACCAGTATACCCGTCCCACCCCGCGCCTTGCGTCGCTGGCCGGCTCGCTTCTTAAGGTTTCTCGACCGCACGGCCTGGAGCCTTCTTCACCAGCTCGTACAACACGGTGAACGCCGCGGCATGCCGCGGCACCGCCGCCTTTGCCTGCACGCGTGCCTGCATCCCCGTCGGCACCGCCGGCGGAGCCGCCCAGCGCGTGATCTCCCGCAGCTCATATCCCGGCCGCAGGGGAAAGAGCCCCTTGCTCCCCTCGTTGGACAAAAACCCGATCTGCCGCCCCTCCGCGAGCAGCTTGTCCTGCAACTCAAAGGCCGCCTGGCGCAGTTGCGCGGGGCTCTTGACGATCCATGCGCCCCTGGCGTTCTGCCGCCCGAGCAGTTCCATGTAATAGCGTTCCCGTTCCACCTGCACCGGGTCGGGCTCGGTCGAATCCTTGTCGCCGTTGTCGACGCGGCGCTTGGCATCGGTAAAAGATGCGGGCTCAAACAGCGTCAGGCTGTAGAGCTCGTACCCGCCCACCGCATCCATTTGATTGAGCACCTGGTCGTTGAACCGCGTCGTGCCGGTGAACAGCACCGAGCCGCGCGGCAAGTGGGCCCGCACCTCGTTCACGGTCTCGCGCAGCGCCAGCCAGCGCCCCTGTGCCGCCTCGATGGTCGGCGCAATGTTGTACAGGTTCACGCCACAGCCCAGTGCCGTCAGCGCCCCCGCACCCAGCGCCAGCGCCGCCCGTCCCGCCGCTTGGTCGCGCTCGAAAAACCACATCGCTCCCACCAGCAGCGGCACCAACCAGCCGAACATCGCCGCCGGCCACCCCTCCCCGCCGCTGAGCATTTGCCACAGGCCCCGCGCCGCCTGCCCCACGATGCCCACGCCGACCACCGGCGCCTCCCCCAGCCCCACCAGCGCTGCCACCAGCAGAATCCCCGCGCCCGCCAGCGTCGCCACCACCAGCGCTCCGCGCTTTTCGCCGGGCATCGCCAGCAGCCCACGCTCCACCACCCACAGCCCCGCAAAGATAAAGCCCGGCATCACGGACATGAAAAACCGCAGGTAGCCCACCGTCGTCTCCGACGTCGGCGCCCAGTAATAAAGCATGTACAGCAGCGTCGCCGGCAGGATCCACAACGCCAGGGTCACCCCCAGCCGCCAGCTCGACGCCATCAAGCCGAACAACCCCGCAAGCGCGAAGGGCCACAGCAGGAACAGCCCGGTGCGGTTCAACTGCAGCAGCAGCGTTTCCCAGTTCCCCTGCTTCAGCGGCCCCGCATCGCCCATGTCGCCGCTCAGATACTTCCAGGCGAAGCCGGTGCTCTCGTTGCAGTAGGTGTAGCCGGTCTTCCAGGGCGAGCCAAAGCAGACCCAGCAGACCGCGGCCAGCAGCCCCACCGGCAACGCCCAGGCCGCGACCACCCCCACGCTCTCCAGCGCCGGCCGCCACCGAAAGCGAAACCGCGCCCCGGCCGCGAACAGCACCGGGAGCAGCAGCAGAAACTCCGAATAGCGAATCGTGCAGGCATACCCCAGCGCCAACCCCCCCACCAGCCCACGGGCCACCCCGCCCCTGCGCAGCCAGGACAACAGCCCCCACATGCCCACGGTCACGCAAAACAACGTCGATGCATGGGAGTTCGCATCGTTCGCGTAATTCAGCACCAGCGGGTTGCACGCCAGCCACACCACCCCGATCACGCTCATGAAGGGACCCACCCCCAGGCGAAACAGAAAATACGCAAAATAGCACGCCAGCAGCGTGCACAGGGGATTGACCAGGTACATCGCGCTCCACCCGCCGATCTCCCGCGCGATCGCCGCCAGCGCCGGAAACCCCGGCGGATACTTGGCGTAAATCCGGTAGTTCGCCGGCTGCGTCGTCGAGGGCGGGCCATAGGGCTCGGTCATGATGCACATGCGCCCGGCGAACTGCCAGGGCGAGACGGGCACAAAGCTCAGACGGTTGCGCAGCCACTCAAACTGCCGCAGCCCCGCGGCGGTGGGGAGGGGCGGGTGGTGGGGGTCAAGGGCTGGCGACGTTGCGGGGGCAGCCGCCGGGGCGAGAGCCGTTGCCGGGGCAGTCGCCGGTGTACGCGGGGCTCCCACGTCCGCCTCCCCGGCCAGCAGCCGC
>CALCHA010000122.1 GCA_937901265.1 uncultured Phycisphaerales bacterium | reverse complement strand
TGCGCAGCACCAAGCCCTTCGGGATGGCCCATGGCGAGCCGGACATTCGGCTGGTGGATCAGGCCAAGGACGTGGACTTGCCGATGACACCGACGCGGACGCTGCTGGAGCCGACGCTGGCCGAGGTATCGTTTCCGGCGACCAAAACGCTGCAGGCGCGCCTGGTCCTGCGCGATGCTGATGGTTTTGAATCGCGCGTGGGCGGGTCGCTGGCGATCGAGGTGGTGCCCGACAACCTGCCGTCGGTGGTGATCACCGAACCGCGGCGGCTGGTGGAGCGGACGCCGACCGGGTTTGTCGATTTGACCGATCAGGCGACGGACGACCTGGGGCTGGAGGGTCATCGGCTGCGGGCCGACAAATTTGACGCGAAGCCGGACGATGCGGCGGTCTTTCAGACGGACCTCGCATGGGCGGAGCGGCGGACCGATCCGGCATCGGGCAACACGACGGGAAAGGGTGCCTATCGGTGGGAGCTTTCGCCGTTGAACGTGCAGCCGGGGATGCGGTTTAATTTCTATGTCCAGGTGCAGGACAACTTTGATGTGGAGGGGAAGCGGCATCCCTGGGTGAAGTCGGCGCCGCTGATTCTGCAGATCCGCACCGAAGCGGAAATCATGGAGATCAACCGCAAGGCGCTTAACGAGATCAAGGATCGACTGAAGCTGGTCAAGGGCCAGGAGGAACAGACGCAGGCACAGACCGAGGCGATCCAGAAGGCGATCGCGGCGTCCGGCATCTCCACGGCGCAGCAGAAAACCCAGTTGGCGGACCTGGCCCGGCAGCAGTCGCAGGAAGCCTCCACGGCGGCGGGGATTCAGGTGCGGGCCGACGCGGTCGCCAATGACCTGCGGCAGAATCGGCTCGAAAGCACCGACCTCGGTAAGCTGGCGACGGATGTCGCTGCGGGAATGAAGGATGTCAGCGGCCGAAACATGCCCAAAGCTGCCAGCGAACTCAACGCGGCCCATGAGACCGCGGGCAACTCCGACAAGGAGGACGCCGCGGCCAAAGCGCAAGCGCAGCGGACGGCGGAATCCGCCAGCAACGCCGCCAAGCAGCAGGGGGAGGCCATCACGAAAATGGATGAGATGATCAATGCCCTGGGCGCGGCGGGCGATTATGAGGCGGCGCGGCTGGCGTTGCAGAAGATTTTCGACCAGCAGGCGCAGGTCAATAAAGAGACCCGTGAACTCTCCGTCAAGACCATCAGCAAGAGCCCGGAAGAGCTTTCGCAGGAGCTCAAGAATGCCAGTGAGCGGCTGTCGGCGGAGCAGAAGGATTTGGCGAACCGCACGTCGTCGCTGATGGAGCAGATGGCGAAGTCGTCGCAGCAGTTGCAGAATTCCGATCAGGCGACCAGCGAGGCGCTGCAGAAGGCCGTCGATGCCGGGGCGGAAGCACAGGTCACGCCATCGCAGCAATCCGCCAGCGGCAATATCTCCAGGAACCAGATGTCGGAGGCCGGCAGCAGCCAGGCCAACGCCCAGCGCGGGCTGCAGCAGATGCTCGACGAGATGGACAAGCGTTCGCGGCTGCAGCTTGAAGAGCTCTCACGCCAGCTTGCCGACCTGATCAAAGAGGTCACCGACCGGCGGGACAAAGAGACGGGGATCAACAAAGACAGCATGGTCGCCGGGGAAAAGGCGGCCAACGCTGTCTATTCCAAGCTGGGGGATCGGCAGGGGCAGAATCAGATGAACACGATCCTGACGCAGAAGAAGGCGGAGAGCACGCCCAAGGCGGGGCCGGCGGCGATCGACATCCGGGATGCGGCCGAGCAGATGGGAACCGCTGCGGGGGCTTTGTATGGCAACAAACAGGCCCCGGCAATTGCTCCTGAGGAGAAGTCGATCGGGTTGCTGGAGGATGCCTTGAAGAAGCTCCAGGCACAGAAGGAGCAGGTGGACGCACAGCTGAAGGACAAGGCACTGGCCGAGTACATCAAGCAATATGAAGCCATCCGCACCGGCCAGACGACGATTAAGACGATTGCCGATGGCATCGAGACGAAGCGACTCGCGGCGGCGGACAAGCAGATCGACCGCCTGGGATCGCTGGAACTGGCGAAACAATCCACCAGCGAGGAGGGGCTTATCGGGCAGGTCAAGACGCTCTCGCAAGACGCCCAGCTCAAGACCTTTGAGGTGGTGGTGTGGATGAATGGCATGGTCGCGGAGTCGATGGCGGCGTCGCGCGACGATATGAAAAAGGCGGCGACCGGGGTGCGACTTGCCACCTCTCAGCAGACGGCGATCGACCGGCTCACCGACATCATTGAGGCGCTCAAAGAGGAACAGAAGCGCAACGATCCCTTTAAATCCGGGGGCGGCGGAGGCGGCGGCGGGGGCGGGGGCGGCGGGAAGCCTCCCCTGGTTCCCCCACTGGCGGAGCTGAAGCTGCTCAAGGCGATGCAGCTGGTGGTCAACACGCAGACCACAGATATCGACACGCGGCTGCAGGCGGCGCCGGCCAGCGACAAGGGGGACCTGGAAAAGAGTGCGGCGTCGTTGAGCAAGCGGCAGGGAGAAATTCGCACCATCGCCAATCATCTCGCCGAGAAACTACAGTAGAATGGTTCTGGCGGGCCACGCCATCGGGTGGGTCCGTCTGCAGGGGTTTGATCAAGGGAGAGTCGCGATGAAACGTGGTTCGAAAGTTCTGCTCGCCGGATTGATTTCCGCTCTGTGCGTGGGGACGCTGAGGACCGGTGCCCTCGCAGCCGATGGGTTGCTGGGGCAGGAGTTGGGGGGTGCAGCGGGGCCGGGAGCACCGGTTGCGCCGAGCCCGCCGCAGAAGGCGCCGGACGGTCCCGCCCCGGGGCCGGCGCTGGTCGACCCGGACGCGGCACGGGTCGTGGACGATATGGATCTGCTGAAGAAGCTGACCGGTGGGGCTGCCGATGAGCAGAAAAACCAGACCGGGGCGGCACAGCAGCTCCAGGACATGGTCTCGCGGATGGGTGAAAGCGAGCAGCGGCTCGGCAAGAGCGATCCCGGCACGGTGACCCAGGAGACGCAGCGGCGCATTGTGGTGGACCTCGATGCGCTGATCGAGATCGCTCGCAAGCAAAGCAGCTCCAAAGGGCAATCCAAGCAACCCGGGCAGGGGCAGCAGCGGCAGCAGACCCAGACCGGCCGCGGGCAAGGCGGGGCGACTGCGGCCACCAGCGAGCAGCTGCGCGACGGCGGGTACGATCCAGCCGCGTCCAATGGGCAGGATATGCACCAGAAGTCCCCGGCCGAGTGGGGCAACCTGCCCGACCGGGACCGCGACCTGCTGGCCCACGGCAGCAACGAGCAGTATTTGCCGGCGTATAAAGCGTTGATCGACCGCTATTATCAGGCGCTGGCGGAGATGGGCCGCTCGACACGCGGGCAGTGAGCGCCGGGCGATCGGCGGAGGGGTTTACGGGTCGCGTTTGATTGAAAGCCTCGAGGGTTGTCATGAAAGTCACCATCCAGTCGTTCACGCCGCTGCTGTTGTCGCTGTTCACGGCGACGACCCTGCTGGCGCCGGCGGTGGCGGTGGCTGCGGACGCCCCGGTCATTCCCTCCATCGGGGGCGACAATTCGACCTTGGGCGGCACAGGTCCGATGAAGGATGAGCTCGATGCCGGGACGCGCGACCGGGTCAAGAAGGGGCTCGCGTGGCTGTCGCGGCAGGTCGCGGCCAACGGGACCGTCTCGGGCGGCGGCGGCGACGCCACGGCATTCGTCGCGCTCGCGGGCATCGCTTTTCTTGCTGACGGCGACATGCCCAACGATGGCCAGTATGGCCAGCAGGTCGACCGGTTGCTGGATTGCACGCTGAAGAACTGCCAGGATTCGGGGCTGATCACCTCGGGGAACTACGGCTCACCCATGTATGGCCATGGCTTTGCGACGTTGTTTCTCGCGGAAGTGTATGGCATGAGCCCGCGGCCGGATCTGAAGGAAAAGCTGCAGAACGCGATCCGGCTGATCGTGCAATGCCAGAATCCCGAAGGGGGCTGGCGCTACCAGCCCGCCCCGCAGGATGCGGACCTGTCGGTGACCATCTGCCAGATCATGGCCCTTCGTGCGGCACGCAACGCAGGGATCAAGGTGCCCAAAACAACCATCGACAAGGCGCTTGAGTATGTGAAAAAGTCGCAGGAACCCGATGGAGGATTTGCGTACATGCTCAACTCCCGCGGGTCGACCTACGCACGGGGCGCGGCGGGGGTGGCCTGTCTCTATTATTCGGGGGTGTATGAAGGCAACGAGATCACCCGCGGGCTGAAGTTCCTGATGGCCCGGCTGCCGGGCAAGACCGGGGCGGAAAATGACAATTACTTCTATGCCAACTATTACGCCACTCAGGCAACGTTCATGTCTGGCGGCGACGCCTGGTCACACTACTGGCCGGCGATCAAGGCCGACCTGGCGAAGAAGCAGCAGGCGGACGGCTCGTGGAATGGCGACAATGGCAACGTCTATGCAACGGCGATGGCGTTGATCATGCTGCAGGTGCCCAATCGCCTGCTGCCGGTGCTTCAGAAGTGATGACGCTCTTGCGAGAAAGATGGTTCTGATGCCGCGCCCCGCCGCCCACAAACGGGTTCCGTACCGCTGCCTGCTGATGGGCCTGCTTGCGAGCATGGCGATGGCCGGTGCCGCCCGGGCAGACTGGTCGCTGATGACGGCTCCAGACTTTGCGACGGTCACGGGCGTCACCATCAACACCTGGACTGCGACGGCCGGCCTCTCCTACACCGCCAACGGTGGCAAACTCGCGAGCACTCCGACCCGCGAAGCCCTGCTGCTTTCGTCCGGCAGGAAGGCGGCGCCACCGACCACGGGGTGGCGACTGCAGCTGCGCAACGGCGATGTGGTGTATGGCGATCCGATCGGAATGTCGGGGCAATCGGTGACGCTCCGCACGAAGGACCTGGGCGATATCAACATTCCGCTACGTGCGGCGGGGGAACTGACGCATGCCGAGGCACACGGCGCGCGCGGGCCTTCGGCGGGTGCCGATCGGGACCTGGTGACGGTTTCCACCAATCACGAGACGATGGGCGGCATCGTGGTGAGCTTCTCCGCCAAGTCGCTCCAACTGGCCATCGGACCGGACAACACGCCGACGGATATTGATCTCTCGCGTGTGGACCGTGTGGCCTTTGGCGGGGTGACGCCGCCGCGGGCGATACCGCCGCTGTCGGCACGGATCACGCTGGTCTCGGGGACGGTGCTGACGATTCCGCTGGACAAGGCGGAGAATTTCAACTGGTCGCTCAACAACGTGACGTTTGCTGATCCCGCGGGAGGCGATGTACACAAAATCGCGGCGGACAAGATCGTTTCGCTGGAGATTCTCGGTGGGCGGGTGGTGTTTCTGTCGGATATCGACCCTGCGAAAGATGAGCAGTCAACCTTTCTCGGGGCGACCTACCCCACGCAGGCAAACAGGAACGTCATGGGCGGGCCGCTGCGGGCGGCGGGGGTGACCTACGCCCGGGGTCTGGGAGTGCACACGCGGGACGCGCTGAGTTATGACCTCGACGGATCCTTCGAGACGCTCTCCTTTCGGCCGGCGATCGATGACGCGGCGGCACCGCAGGGGGAGGCGAATTTGTCGGTGATGCTCGACGGCAAGGTGGTCTGGCACGCGGAAAAGGTGACGGCCGCCGGGCCGCACAGCGATCCACCAGCCGTGGTGACGATTCCGATCAAGGGGGCGCAGAAGCTGGAGCTGCATGCGGAATCGCCCACGAATCTGGATGTACTGGGGCGGGTGGACTGGCTGAACGCCGCGCTGGTTCGGCCATAAACCGTGTGCAGGGCGGATGGCGGGGGGCCGGGGCATTTCGATGGCCGGACGATCATTTACCAATTCCACGTCACCCCTTACGATGGCCGGTGGCATGAACTACCAGATCACCTGTGTCTGCGGCAACCGCTTCCTGATCACCGAAGGGCAGCTGTCGCATTCGGTTTCCTGCCCTGCCTGCAAGCGGTCGCTGATGCCCGTTCCGGGGGGGGCGGGGGGTGCTGTGTCCGCGGAGACGCCGCTTCCGGCGGTGGCTGATGCGACAAAGCGGTGCCCCTTCTGCGGGGAGGTGATCCTTGCCGTGGCGAAAAAATGCAAACACTGCGGGGAGTTTCTGGACCGCCCGACGGGAGGGTTGGCGGCACCGGTGAGCACCGGAGGAGGCCAGCCGGGACCGGCCACCACGGAGGTGCCCCCGGTGTTCGTGCTCACGGTATCGCAGTGGGACAACTTCTGGCGTTACCTCATTTGTCTGTCGCTGGCGATCCTGGTGTCGGCGACCTTCGTGTATGTCGGTCCGCTGAACGCCTATGCGCGGCTGGTGGTGCCCTGCACGGTGGTCATCGCGGCAGTCGTGATGGCGATTTTTTATCTCTCGGTGCGCAACACCCGTTGTTTCATCCGGCCGACGCGCATCGACACCGAGAGCGGGATTCTTTCGAAAGACCTCAACGCGATCGATCTTTTCCGCATCGCCGATATGGAATTGCAGCAGAATTTCTGGGAGCGGCTGCTGCGCATTGGCACAATTAAGATTTTCTCAACCGACGCCACGTCGCCGGAGCTGACGCTCTATCAGATTCCGCGGCCGCGCGAGGTGTACAAGTATCTGCAGAATCAGATCCCGGTGGCGGCGCGACAGCGCGGCGCGATGTACCTGGAAAAATGACGCCGCCAGCATGCCGCCGGGACGGATGGATTTTCGACTCTGTCTTGAGTTTAACCGATGCCTGAGCTGCCCGAAGTTGAAGAAGTACGGCGGTCGCTGGAGCCCGAGCTTCTGGGGGTGCCGATCCTCTCCGTGGAGTTGCTGCGGGGGGATTTTCTCACCCCCCCCACCGCGCCGCTGAAGAAGCTGGTGGGCCACGCATTTGTACGGACAGTGCGGCACGGCAAGAAGCTGTTTTTGATTGCCGACGATGGGCAAACGCTCCTGATCCACCTGGGGATGTCGGGGCGGGTGGATTGCGTGGCGAGTGACAGCTCGTTGGCGAAACACACGCATGTTCGTTTTGCGTTGGCTTCAAAGCGGGACATGCGGCTGCGCGATCCGCGACGTTTCGGCGGGGCGTGGTATTACCAGACGTTCGAGGCGGCGCGGGTTCGGGAGCTCGGTGCACTGGGGCCCGATGCGCTGGTCGTGACGGTGCAGCACCTCGCTCACTGGAAGCAGACGCGCGGGCGGCTCAAGCCGCGGTTGCTGGGGCAGAAGGATGTGGCGGGACTGGGCAATATCTACGTCGATGAGGCGCTGTGGCTTGCCCGCCTGCATCCCCTGCAGCGGGTGGACCGCATCGCCCCGGAGCGGCTTGGAGCCTTGGTTGCGGCGATCCGAACGGTGCTGGAGCAATCGATTCGCTCCGGCGGGACGACGTTGCGGGATTATCGGAATGTCGCAGACCAGCCGGGCGAATTCGCGAGACAGCTGCAGGCGTATGGGCGCGCAGGGCTGCCCTGCCTGCGGTGCGGCGGGGCGCTGCGGGGCGTTCAGGTTGCCGGGCGGACGACGGTGTTCTGTCCGGTATGCCAGCGTCGTCGCTGAGGAATCGGCGTGGCGATTTCTCGCTTTGCGAAATGCAATGGGTGGCGCAAACTCGCAGGCCACTTGGGCCGATACCTGTCCCATCGACTTCACTTCCCGGCACACCCCCCGATCGTCACCGAGGCACCCGATGCAGATTCTCGACGTCGCGAACTTGAAGCAGGGGCGGCAATTTCCCGAACCTCTGTTTCACAATTCGGGACGGAAGCTGCTCTCGGCGAAAACGGACCTGACGGCGTTGCATCTCAAGGCCTTGGCTCGGTCCGGAATCCGGCAGGTGTACATGGCGGATTCGGCGCGAGCGGTGCTGGAGTTCTGCAACACGCCGGCGACGATGGTTGCCGTGGCCTCCCTGACGCTGGGGTCCAATGTCGAAGGCGACCTGCTGACGCCTGACGGCGTGGTAATCATTCAAGCGAATGACCAGGTCGAGGACCACCATCTCGCGGCACTGCGTGACTCGGGGATCGAGTTCCTGATCGCCCGTCCCGCGGCCGCCGCGGATGCCATCCGCGCGACGTTGCATGATCTTTCGCGGGTGCTGGTGGGGCATATGGAGGGGCTGATCAAGCGGGGGGAGTATCTGCGGGCACCCGAATCGCGGACGCCCTTCCTGGCCACGATAACACCGCCGAGCGCTGCGGACCTGCTGAACATGGGCTCCACACAGCTCCTCCGGCGGCGGCTATCTTCGCGGCTGCAGCCGATTTACGGACTCCTGGAGACCGGCAAACAGCCGGAATTCAACGTGCTCTCGGAGATCGCCGAGGACTTGCTCGACCTGATGCGTGCGGAGCCGCGGCAATTTTCGCAGCTCGCCCTGATGACGGCGCGACGGGACGATTACCTGCCGGACCATGCGGTTTCGGTGGCGGTGCTGTCCATGGCGATCGCGGCGCACATGCATCTGTCGGTGGAGATGGTGCGGGAAGTTATTCTGGGGGCGCTGGTGTTTGATGTCGGCATGCTGGCGGTGCCCAAACGCATTCGCGCCTCGTCGGGGGCGCTCTCCGCCGCGGACAAGGAGCGTGTGCGGCAGCATCCCTACTTCTCACTTTCCATGCTGGAACAGGTGCCCGGGCTCTCGCCGATCGCGCGGCTGATGGGGTACCAGCATCACGAGCGGCTCAAGGGGCAGGGATACCCCGCGGGGGCGGCGGGCGAGGGGATTTCAGATTTTGCCCGCATCGTTTCGGTTGCCGATGTCTTCGCCGCGTCGATCAACCCGCGGGCGTATAAAACAGCCAAGCTTCCCTATGCCGCGCTTGAAGAGTTGATCCACATGGCCCACCGCGGGCAGGTCGACACCCGGATCATCAAGGCACTTCTGGCGGCCATCGGCTTGTTTCCGGTGGGGTCGTTTGTGCTGCTGTCGAACATGGTGCAGGCCCAGGTGGTGGGGGCGAATTCCTCGCGGATCGACCGGCCGCTGAGTCGGCCGGTGGCCAGCGATGCCGGTTCAGAGGCTGCGCTGGTGGACCTTGCGGACCCGCGCTATGGGCACATCAAGGTGGTCAAGGCGGTTCCAGCGCCCGCCCTTGAGATGGCGGCCGCAGTCACCTGTTGATTGACGGGCGACAAGTGCCCCGGACTCGTCACCCATCCGGCGAGTCGCGGCGCGCGTAGAATACGCGCAGAGTTTACGCACCCCGCCGGAGCCCGGTATCGTGTCCGCATGACCCAGTCCCCCGCCGATTCCACCCCCCCCGCCGCCCTCCCCCGCCTGCGCCGCGGCCTGAGTGCAGGGTTGCCCCGGCCTGGCCTGCTGGCGTTGACGCTCTTCTGCGTGGTGGCATCCGCGATTTTTCTCGTGGCACCCTTCCTCAAACGGACCTATGCCATGGCGGGGACGATCAAGGTGACCCTGCAGGCGTTTGATCCCCTGCCCGAGCTTGCCCGCGTTCCTGAGGCTACCGCCCGGGAACTGCAACCCTTCGCCCAGCAGAAACAGGTCACGCTGGACCCAGAGCCCGTTGACGGAGACACGCACACGCTGCGTTTCGCCACCAGTGACAGTTCGCATGATGCGGGGTTTGTGGCGATCCAGTCGGTCGCGAACAGTTACAGCGAGATGGTGCGCCATCGGGCTGACGAGATGCTTTCCACCTACGCGACATCGCTGGCCAAACGGGGGATCGCCCTTGATGGCCGTGAAGCGACGGTCAACCGCGAACTGGACACCTTTCGGCAGGCGCACCGCGGGGCGCTGCCGGACGATCCGGATTCCATCTTGAAGCAGTATGAAAAAATGTCCACGCAGGTGGATGACAAGCAGTCGCACCTGCGGCTGGTGACCGAGCAGATCGCGCGGCTGGAAGAATATCGGCAGGGAAAACGACCCTTGGCGCCGGTACCGCTGCCCCCGGCCGTCAATACGCCCGTTCCGGCACCCGCCCCGGCGCCGGTGGCGGCCGATCCGGAGGTGGCATCGCTTACGGCGCAGCTGCAGTTGATCAATGATCAGATTGATGAGCAGCTCAACAAGATGAATCGGACGGAGCAGCACCCCTACGTGGTGGACCTCAAAAAGAAGCAGGCGGATTTGCAGAAGAAGCTGGACGCGGCGAAGGCTCGCGCTGCTGCCGGCCAGCCCGCGCCGCCGCAGCCGCGAGCTCTGGCAGCACCGGCCGGCACGCCCTTGAATGATCCGTCGTTGCTGGCGGCGCAGGCCTTGGATGTGCAGCTCCAGCAGTTGCATGCGGAGAAGGACCTGACCGATTCCGAGGCTCGCGCGCTGCAGAGCCAGAAGGATTCCATGCAGAAGGCGGTCGATTCGCTCGCCGGCGTACGGCGGGACTATGCCGCGCTGAACGATCAACTCGGCGAGATCAAGAAATCGCGCCAGGCGCTGGCCGAGGAGAAGGGCGGTTATGATCGTCGCTTTGGCCATGGGGAACTCGCCGCAACGGGGGTGGTGGATGTTTCGACGCTGAAGCTCGACCCGCAGGCCACCGAGCCCTCCTGGCCGCGGCAGTGGGCGGTCTACAGCGCGGGAATTGTGGCAGGACTGCTGGCAGCGCTGGCGGCGGCACTGCTCGCGGGGCTGGCGGACCGAAGCCTGCACACGGTTCGGGAGGCGGCCGACCTGCTGGCCACGCCCATCCTGGGAACCGTTTCGGAAATTCGCTCGCCCGCTGGCCAACGCCTGCGGCAGCTATGGATGACCTTCCTGCGGCCGGGGTTGATGGTGGCCTTGGTGCTGATCACCGCGGGCAGCGCGATTCTGTGCCACCGGGCGCTGTCCAATTCGCACTTTGATCCGAACGCCGGCCGCAATCCGCGAGCCCTGCTCGCCCTGAACACCGGGAGCGTGCCATGAGTTCAATCTCTGACGCCCTCAAACGTGCCCAGGAGGAACGGGAAAAAATCCGCGCCGCGACAACATCCGGCAACAGCGCACCGCCCCCGACGGACGGGGCCGTCGCTACCCCTGGGGCCGCTGCACCGCCCGAGCCGCCGCCCCCGCCGGAGCCTTCGCTGGCCAGCTTTGTTCTGCGCAAGGATGCTCCCGCCGCCGCGCCTCCGACCTCGGGGATCCCCGCCCCGGCACCCCTCGCAACGGCCGCGCCGACCACGCTCACGCAGGCATTGCGCCAGGCACCGCCCCCTCCCGCCCCGCGTGCCCCCAAGGCGGTGGAGGCGATCGTGGAGGATTACGCCTCCAAGCGGAAGCTGCAACTGCCGCACGGGGTGGTGGTGTATCACGATCGCTCGGGGCCAATCGCGGAGCAGTACCGCAAGATTCGCGATGGTCTGCTGGCGGGGAACTCGCGGCGCGAGCCGCAGGTGATGGTGCTGACATCCGCGATGCCGGGCGAAGGCAAGACGACGACGCTTCTGAATCTGGGGCTGTCGCTGGTGGAAGTTCGCGCCCACCGGGTGCTGCTGGTGGATGGCTGCCTGGAGGCGGGGGGGCGCCGCTCCCTGTCGAGTCTGCTGAACGTTTCCGCCGCGAAAGGCATCGCGGAACTGGTCGCCACGCCGAACGCCGAACTCTCCGAGTTCATCCAGCCGACCCCCTGGCACAACCTCTACGTCCTGCCATCAGGGGCCAAGACGACTCCGGCGGCCGCGGCGGAACTGCTGGCGTCGGCGGGCTTTCGCGCGGCGCTGCGGCATCTGCGGAATTCGTTTGACTACCTCCTGATCGACACGCCGGCCACGTCGGCCCTGCCGGATGCATCGCTTTTCGCGGCGGCCGCGGACGGCCTGCTGCTGGCGGCGGCGCTTCATCGCACGCCACACAAGACCATTCAGAAGGCCCTGCGTCGGCTGCGTTCGCTGAATCTGCCGCTGAAGGGCACGATTCTGACGCGCGCGTAGAGAGCGGAGCGTCGTTTCTGGCAGGGAATTTGGCCCGGGCATCTCGTCCAAGCGCGGCTTGCCGTGGCTCCCGCAGCCTTCATGTCTCGACGAATTTGCCCTTGTCCAACTGAATAATGCGGCCCGCGGCGGCGGCGGAGTGGGGGTCGTGGGTCACCATGATGATCGTCTTGCCGAACTCTTTGTTCAGCCGCTGAAGCAGGGACAGGACCTCCGCGGCGCTGGTCGCATCGAGGTTGCCGGTCGGTTCGTCGGCGAGCAAGAGATCGGGATCCGTCACGATGGCGCGGGCGATGGCCACGCGCTGCTCCTGCCCGCCCGAGAGCTGGCGCGGAAAATGGTCAAGTCGATCGCCCAGCCCCACGAGGTTCAGGGCCGTCGTGGCGTTCTCGCGCCGCTGCCGGCGGGGAAGCGTCGTCAACTTCAGCGGCAGCTCGACGTTCTCGAGCGCGTTGAGCACGGGGATGAGGTTGAACGCCTGAAAGACGAAGCCCAGGTGATGGTTGCGCCAGCGGGCAAGCGCGCCTTCACGCATCAGCGCGGGCTCCTCGCCGAGTACGACCAGGCGGCCATCGGTGGGACGATCCATGCCCGCGATCAGATGCAGCAGCGTGCTCTTCCCCGAACCGGAGGGCCCCATGAGCGCGACGAATTCCCCCCGGCGGATCTGCGTGGTGACCTGATCCAGCGCCACCACCACGTTGTCGCCGCGGCGGAATTCCTTGGTCAAGTCCAGCGCCTGCACGATCGGGAGGATCTCGCCGCCCGCCGCGGCCGGCCGCTCTGCGCCCTGTTCACCAACCGCCAATCCGTCACTCGCCATATCTGTGCCCTTGCATCATTGGGTGCATCATCAGTCCTGGATCATCCGGCCATGGCCCACCGGTCATTGGGCTTTGACGCGGACGGGGTCGCCGTCCTTGAGCGTCTCCGGCGGGGCGAGAATCAGCGTCTCTCCGCCAATCAGCCCCTTGGTCACTTCCACTTCGCCATTTGCAGCTTTCAGTCCGATGACCACCGGCAGGCGGCGTGCCTTCCCCTCTTCCACGATGAAGACCGCACCATCGCGCACCGCCGAGCCGGGGACGCGCGGGGCCCGACGCTCCACGTCCGCGGCCTGGGTTCCTGCCGCCTGGGTGTCGGCGGCCCCCGCCTGCTGGGTGGCAGCAGCGGGCGAAAGAAAGCTCACCGTCGCATTCATGTCCGGCCGCAGGCGCGCGTCGGGATGCAGCACCTGGACGCGCACCAGGACGGTGGCCTTCTGGCGGTTGGCCAGCGGCGAGATTCGCTCCACGACGCCAGCATATTTCACGTCGAGATATGCGTCGGTCACGATCCAGCACTTGCCCCCGGGGATGACCTGGGCAAAATTGTTCTGCGAAATGTCCAGCTCGACGAGGAGATCGTTGAGGTCCGCCAGCGACACGACGTAGCCCTTGGCACCGCGGTCGCCGACAAACCCGTTGGTGACGAACTCGCCGACTTCGACGTTTCGTTCAAGCACGGTCCCGGTGATGGGCGAGCGGATAACCGTGTTTTCAAGATCGAGCGTGGCGTTGGTGAGGCTGCCTTCGAGTTGCCGCACGGTGGCGGCCTGGGCGGCGATCTGTTCTTTGCGGGTGCCGGCTTTGAGAAGCGACAACTGCTGGCGCATCCCCTCGGCCTGGGCGGCGCGCACTTTCGCCAGCGCCTCGGCATCATCAACTTCCGTCGGTTTCTGAACGTCCCGGACGGAAAGCACGCGCTTGTATTGCAGCTCCGCGTTGGCCGCCTCCACATCGGCGGCCTGCACCTGGGCTGCCATCTGGGCGATTTCCTGAGGACGCGAGCCCGCCTCGAGTTCCGCAAGCCGTGCCTTCGCGGCATCCACCATGCCCTGCTGCTGCGCCACGCGAGCCTTGTATTCGTCATCCTCCAGACGCACCAGCACCTGCCCCTTCTCCACCTTGTCGCCCATCTCCACACCGATCCACGCCACCCGCCCCATCACTTTGGCGGCCAGCTCAATCTTGTGGGCGGCGATGATGTACCCGGTGGCATTGAGGACCACGAGGTCTCCCGCACGCGCCGCCCCGGCCTCGGGCAGGTGCACCCGCATCGTCGCGACTTCAACGCCCGGCGCGCGCTGCGCATACGTCCACGCCACGCCGGCCCCTCCAAGGACCAAAAACAGGAGCACCACCCACGG
Source organism: uncultured Phycisphaerales bacterium (assembly GCA_937901265.1). Classification (GTDB taxonomy): domain Bacteria; phylum Planctomycetota; class Phycisphaerae; order WQYP01; family WQYP01; genus CALCHA01. Next base: position 793 of record CALCHA010000122.1, on the reverse strand, counting down.
CCAGATCGTGCGTTCGCTCCGCCGTACTTTGTGGGCCTTGTCAATCTTCAACTTGTGCAACTGCTCGCTCATGGAACCATCTCAACGGTGAAGAATAAAACGTCCTGGGGATTGGCTGCGCTCACTTTCGCCGAGCTCGTCAATACTCACGCATCGCCTGCACGATGCTCTTTCGAGAGGCGGACCATGCCGGCAGGAACCCGCCCAACGCCCCGATGGCGGCGGAGAAGGCAAGGCCCAGGAGCATGACCCACCAGGTCACCCGCAACTGGAAGGTGGTCTCGCTGAAGGTCTGGAAGTTGCCGACGCCGGTCGTCAGGCCGTTGAGCGGCAAAGCGATGGCCAGCCCCACAAGGCCGCCAATCAGGGCGAGGAACACCGATTCCAGAATGAAGGAACGCAGGATCGAGATGCGGGAAAACCCCAGCGCTCGGAGAGTCCCCACTTCTTTCGCCCGCCGGGAAACGGCGGCATACATCGTGTTGGTGGCCGCGAAGGCGCTGCCGACGGCCATGATGACGGCCACGGCAAAGCCCAGAATCTCCAGCGGAAGCCCACCCTTGGTGAGTGTCTCATAGTAGGCTTTTTCAGTGAGCGCCTGAGCCCCCAGACGCTGATCGTCGCCGATGGTCTTGATGAGATTGTCCATCGCGGCCGGCGACACCGCGCGCAGGAGAATCGAGCTGCTTCCGCCCGCCGATTCGAAGTCGCCGCGCAGCTGATCAAGGTCGACCCAGATTTCCGAATTGGCGGCGGAGTCCCCCGCAGCAAACACGCCGACCACCGTCCACAT
>CALCHA010000121.1 GCA_937901265.1 uncultured Phycisphaerales bacterium | reverse complement strand
TGCTGGTGTTCAACATGTTGCCGGTCTACCCCCTCGACGGCGGGCAAATTCTCCGCGCCCTGGCCTGGTGCGTCATGGGCCGCGCGCCGAGCCTTATTTTCGCCGCCATCGTCGGGCTGATCGGATGCGCGCTGCTCGCCGCGGTGACCCTGTGGGCGGGCGACTGGTGGCTGGGCATCATGGTGGCTTTCATGGCGATGCAGTCACTGGCGGCGCTGCGTGCGGGACGCGCCATGATGCGCCTCGACAAGCTCCCCAGGCACCCCCACGCCACCTGCCCGCAATGCAAAAATTCGCCGCTCGCGGGGCCCTACTGGCGCTGCTCCTGTGGTGCCCGGTTTGATCCCTTCACCACCGGCCACCGCTGCCCCAACTGCAACGCCAGCGCCCCCACCACCTCCTGCCCCTTCTGCCGCGCCGACGTTCCGGTGCTCCGCTGGTATGGCCCGGCCGGCTTTCCGGTGGCGGCGGCGGGGCGCGAGGAAGTCATTTAAGCCGCCCCGCGTGTCAAGGAGCCGCCCATGCCCGACCACCCCACCGACCCGGACTGCATCTTCTGCAAGATCATCGCCGGACAGATTCCCTCCTTCAAAATCTATGAGGATGAGGCCGTCTTCGCATTTCTGGATATCGGCCCGCTGACCCATGGCCACGCTCTGGTCATCCCCAAGGCGCACCATGCGACGGTAATGACGATCCCTCCCGAGACGCTCGCCGCCGCCGCCGCCCGGGTGCCGACCCTGGCGAAGGCGCTGCTGGCGGCCACGGGTGCCCCGGCCTGCCATGTGTTGATCAACAATGGGGAGGAGGCGCTGCAGTCCGTGCATCACCTGCACATCCACATCATCCCCCGATCGTCCGACGACGGCTTCACGATTCCCTGGAAGACCACGCCGCTGGACAAACAAAGCGCCCCCGCGCTGGTTCAGCAGATACGGGCCCGTCTGTGACAGAACTCGGGGGGGGGCCTAATATCGGACCTACGCAATCGCGAACGTTATAATGCCGCGTGCGATGGTTAACGCGTTGCAAACACGACCCTGCGTGTTAAACTAGTCCCGACCAATCCAAACTGTTGGCAGGGGAGTTGCGCTGTCGCACCCGCACACAGGTGTCCTTGGAGTCCATGCCCCTATGCCGTCGATGATCGAGGCGCTTCACGCAGTCTTGGTCAGCCTTTACCTGCTGACACTGGGAATCCTGACGATTTATGGCGTTCATCGCTACGTCCAGATTTTCCTCTACTTCCGGCACCACCGGAAAGAGCCCACGGCTGCGGGTAAGTTTACTGACCTGCCAAAAGTCACGGTCCAGCTTCCCATGTACAACGAAATGTACGTGGCTGAACGGATCATCGAGGGGGCCTGCGCGCTGGAGTATCCGCGGGAGAAGCTGCAGATTCAGGTGCTCGACGACTCCACGGACGAGTCTCGGGGAATCGCGGAAGAGTGCTGCAACCGCATGCGGCGGCTCGGGCACAACATCCACTACATCCACCGGACGAATCGCCAAGGCTATAAGGCCGGGGCACTTGCGCATGGGTTGCAGCAGGCGACGGGCGAGTTTGTGGTGATCTTTGACGCCGACTTTATCCCGACGCCGTCGATGATCCGCAACTCCATCGACTATTTCATCGACCCAAATGTGGGCTGTGTTCAGACCCGGTGGGACCACATCAACCGGCGCCAGTCGATGCTTACCCGCTGCCAGGCCATCTTCCTGGATGGCCACTTCATGGTCGAACACACCGCACGAAACTGCTCCGGTCGCTTCATCAATTTCAACGGCACCGCCGGCATCTGGCGGCGCAAAGCGATCGACGACGCCGGGGGTTGGCAGCACGACACTTTGACCGAAGACATCGATTTGTCGTATCGCGCCCAGCTTCGGGGTTGGCAATTCGTTTTCCTGAAAAACCTGCTGGCCCCGGCGGAGTTGCCGCCGGAGATCGTTTCCTTTAAGCAGCAGCAGCACCGCTGGACCAAGGGTCAGGTGCAGACGGCGGTCAAGCTTCTGCCCTCGATTATGCGGGCACCGTTGCCCCTGAAAGTGAAGATCGAGGCGTTTTTTCACCTGACCAACACCGCGGTGTACATCCCCGCGATCATCCTCTCGCTCATTCTCTTCCCGGTCTGGTTTCTCAACCCGCACATGTTTGATGTTCGTTCGGAGCTGATTGCCATGAGCATCGCCAGCTTCTGCGGGCTGCTGACGGCTTCGGCAGGGACGTTTTACATGCTGTCGCAGAAAGCGGTGGGGCGCTCGCAACTGGCCACGTTGGGACTGGTTCCGCTGCTGATGGCGGTGGGCATGGGCATCGCCGTGATCAATGCTGTGGCGGTGCTGGAAGGGCTGTTTGGCCGCAAGGACACCGAGTTCGTCCGCACGCCCAAATATGGCAGCGCCGGCACGGGGGGCCACGCCGACTGGAAGAAGAAGGCAGGCACGTTCCAGGTAAAAAAATCGCTGCTGCCCTTCATTGAGCTGCTGTTTGGCCTGTGGGTGACGGGGTGCCTCGTGCTGGCTCTGCGCACGCATGCCGCGTGGGGCACGGTGCCGTTTCTGGCGATCTTCGCCTTCGGCTATCTGTATGTGGCAACTTTGACGCTGCAGGCCCGCTGGCTGTCGACTCGGGCCCGCGCTCAGGCGCAGAAGGCGGCCGAAGCGTTGCAGCCGGAAGTCCTGGCTGCCTGAGCCGGGGGCGGGGGGTGCTCAGGGGGCCTTGAGCGACTTTACGGATCCATCGAACATCGCCACCAGCGCCTCGGACGCCATGCTGACGAAGAGTCCCGTCTCGACCACGCCGACGAGCGCGCGGAGTTCGCGGTCCACCGCTTCGGGGTGGGCGAGGGTGGCGCAGGTGAAGCGGCAGTGCAGGTAGGGGTTGCCGTTGTCGGTGAGGAAGGGGGTGCCGTCGGGGTTCATGCGTTGGGTGACGGTGGCCCCCAGGGCGGCGATTTGCTTGATGAGGAGGGGGCGGGCGAACTCAACGACTTCGACGAAGACAGGGAATTTCTCGCCGAGGCGTTGCACGAGCTTTTCTTCGCCGACAACGATGAGGAGTTCGCGGGTGAGGCGTTCGACGACTTTTTCACGCAGGAGGTTGCCCCCCCCACCTTTGATGACGTTGAGGTCGGGATCGACTTCGTCGGCTCCATCGATGGCGATGTCGAGCTGGTCGACATCGCGAAGGGCCATGAGGGGCACACCGGCATCGCGTGCGACCTGCTCGGTGAGGAGGCTGGTGGCGAGGCCGACGATGGTGAGTTTTTCGTCGCGCACGCGCTGACCGAGGGCTCGGACGAAGGCGAGTGCGGCGCGGCCCGAGCCCAAGCCGACGCGCTGCCCGGGCAGGACCCGTCGGGCGGCGGCCTGGCCGAGTTTTTCAAGTTGTTCCGGAGTTGCCGCGCGCTGGGACGTCGTATCGGCCATGAGGAATCCTTTCTGCGGGGAGGGGGAAGGAGGGTTACTATACCGGATGCGCGGCCGCGGGAGGGAGCCGCGATTCTTCGAGGTCCAGCTCGCGTTCCAGCCGGTGGAGCAATTCATCGGTGATGCGTCCGTTGTTACGCAGTTCCACGATGGCGTTGCGTTGCACGTGGATGGAGTCGCGGTGCAGGATCTGGTCGGGGTCGGGGCGGGGTGGTGTGTCATCGCGGCAATCGGAGAGGTTTTCGAGGCGGTGGGTGTAGAGGGAGGCGAGCATGGTGTTGCCATGGGAATTGGGTCTGCTGGCCAGCAGGTCGAGGGCGGCGGTGAGTGCGAGGCGGCGGGCTTCGGCCTCTTCGCAGCGGTCCTCGTCGGGGGTTTCAATGCCCAGCGCCCGCACCACCGCCGGCAGCGTCAGGGACTGCACGACGAGGGTAAAGAGGATCACAGCAAAGGTGAGAAAGAGCACGCGGTTGCGCCCGGGCAGGGCGGAACCGTCGGCGAGGCGCATAGGCAGGGCCAGCGCCGCGGCGAGTGAGACGACGCCGCGCATGCCCACCCAACCGACGAGGAACACCTGCCGCGGGGGTGGCCGCGGCTCACGTCTGCGGATCGCCGGCAGGATCCGCGGCAGGTAGGCGATCGCGTAGACCCACATCAGTCGCAGCAGGATCAGGGCTGCGCACAGGGCGGCCGCATCGAGGAGGACCACTCCCAGCGAGGCGGGCAGCTGGCGCAGGATTCCGGGCAACTGCAGGCCGATGAGGATGCAGACGAGCCCATTGAGGATGAAGGTCAGAAAATTCCAGAGCGCCACCGCGGTCAGCCGGGTCTGGGAGGAAAACAGGTGGGACGAATGGCGCGAGAGCACCAGCCCGCAGACCACGACGGCCAGCACGCCCGAGACGTGGAGCTCCTCGGCGAAGAGATAGGCCCCGTAGGGCGCGAGGAGGGTCATGGCCGTTTCGATCAGGGGCTGCTCGATGCGCTGGTGGACCTGGTGCAGCAGGAAGGCGAGCAGGAGGCCGACCGCGACGCCGCCGAGGGCCACGACGGGAAACTGCGCCAGGGCCTGCGCGAGGTGGAATTCATCGCCGCTGGCCGCGCGCAGGGCGAGGCGATAGATGACCAGGGCGGAGGCATCGTTGACCAGCGATTCGCCGCTGAGGACCAGGGTGATCTGCCGCGGGAGGCGCATGCGTTCCATGACGGATTCGACCGCGACGGCATCGGGCGGGCTGACGATGGCCCCCAGGACGAAGGCCATGGCCCAGGTGAAGCCCGGCAGGAGCAGCATGGAAAGCGCGGCGACGCCGGTGGTGGTGAAGAGGACGGCACCGATGGCGAGCAGCAGGATCGGGCGCAGGTTCGAGCGAAAGCCGTTCCATGAGGTGTTCCAGGCCGCGCCATAGAGGAGCGGGGGAAGGATCGCGGTGAAGAGCACATCGGGGTCAAGCCGGACCGACCAGCCGTTGAACCCGGGGATGGCGTAGACAGCGACCCCGATCAGCAGGCCGGCGAGGACCATGGCGGTGGGATAGGGGATCTTCACCCGCACCGCGGCCAGAGAGAGCGCGGTGGTCAGGGTGAACAACAACAGGATGAGAGTGACTTGATGCATCGCGGGCCAAGTTTACCCGCGACCCCGGCCTGTCGTCTTTCTCCGGGGTGTTCGAAACGGAAAGTCACACCAGTCCCGAGGCCTTGCGGAGGGCCCACTCGGTGGTGATGAGGAGGGCGAAGAGGGCCAGGAAGACCCAGTGGGCCCATTTCGTTCCGGCCGCGCGGGGATCGCTGAAGAAACCTGCTTCCTGGGTGGAGACCTGGGTGCGCTGGACCGCGGGCAGGTTGGAAGCCAGGACGTCGGCATAGTTGGCGTCCACGGAGAACCCGCCGCCGGCCTGTGCCACGCGTGCGAGCAGGGCGGGGTCGGTGTTCATGTTGCGCTGTTCAAGGTTGACGCTGGGGGTGATGGTGAGGTGCAAGGTTTTCTGGGTGACGCTGGGGTCGGTGTCGAGCAGGCGTTCGACTTCCGATCCGCGGAGGGAGATTTCCTCGTTTCCTGCAGGCAATCCGCCCAGGGTGGCGCGGTAGTAGCCGGGGGTCTCGGGGCTTTCGACGAAGCGTGCCTCGACGGTTTGAGTGCCCGGCGCCACCTGTCCATCCTTGCCCAGAACGCGGGCCACCGCCGAGAAGCTCAGGCCGGTGGAGGGGGCGAGGTCCTCGCGCAGCACCCGGGCGACGATGACGACGGGCTGGTCCTGACTGTATTGCTGCTGGTTGGCGCCGAAGCGGACAAATTTGCCGCCCGCGGGGAGGTCGGATCCGACGGCCCAGCGCATGACCTGTCCCCAGAGGCGCTCGTGGGCATTGAGGCCATAGACCTGGCGCAGGCGCCAGGTCTGGTCGGAGGAAAAGTAGAGCGACTTGCCCAGGCCGACGGGCAGGGAGGCCATGAGCGCCGATTTGCGCGCCGTCGCCAGGCTGCCGGCGCCACTGTCGAGGCCCAGGGCGGGAGCGCGTCCGGCTTCTCCTTCGGTGATGGACCAGAGCACGGAGGCGGCGGGTTTGGCCTGGGTGTAGGCACTGTGCCAGTACCAGGCGGGCATGTCGGACCAAAGGGCGGCGTCGGCCCCGGGATTGCCGGCAAGTTGCCCGAGGACGGAGGTCGCTCCTTCGGGCGCGAGGCCCGGCCGAAATCCCGCTTTCATGTGCTGTGCGATCGCCTGTGCGTCAAACTGAGGGGCCATCGTGACGGGGAGAATCTCCGCCAGGGGCATGCCGGCGTAGGCTCCCGGCATGGAGCGCTGGCCGGCGATGGTGATGAGGGTGGTGCCCTTGTCGCGGACAGCGGCGGCGATGAACTGCTGGTCGCTGAGGGACAAGCGGTCGGGCGGAACGTCTCCGAGGATGATGATGTCGAAGGCTTGCCACTCGGCGCGCGTCTCGGGGAGTATCTCCGCCTCGAGCCGGGGGTTGGCCGGCGACGCCTTGGCTGGGGTGTGGGAGGCGACGCCTTCGATGCGTACCGGCGAAAGGAGCATGACCTGGGCCTTGAGCGGTGACTCGGGGCGGGCGAGGAAGGCGGCGAGATAGCGGTATTCCCAGCGGGGCCGATCGTCGATGAAGAGGGCGTAGAGCTTGTCCTTCTTGATGGCGACGCGGAAGGCTTTTTCGTTGTTTTCTCGGTTGACCTCCCCCTGGACGGGCGAGACGCGCATGGTGTAGTCGAACAGGGTGGCGCCGGTGGGCTTGTCGGTGAACTCGACACGCTCCACCTGCTGGGGCCTGGTGGCGCGGACGGTCCTGGTCTGGAGGAGGGTGTTGCCGCGGCGGAACTCGACGTTGACGGTCTGACCCATGGCGCCATCAAGGCGCACGAGGGCGGCGGCGCGAAGGGTGTCGTTCTGGTAGATCCATTCGGGGGCGTCGACCTGCTCGATCGCGGCATCGGGCGAGACCTGGTGCGAGCCGGTCAGGAGGCCATAGACCCGGACCCCGCGCGCCGCCAGCAGTCGAGCCACCTCGGTGGGATCGCCCGGCCCGTTGTGCCGCCCGTCGCTGACGATGATGACGGCACCGGCTTCGTCGGCGGGGATCTGGTCGGCGACGTAGCGCAGGGCGGTCGCGAGGTTGGTTGATGGGGCCTGCCCCTCGGAGGTGGCGGCGGAGGCGGAGAAGGCGGATTTGAGCGTCTCCTCAAAGTTTGCCTTGGTGACGACGCCGCCGGCCTGGGCAACATCGGAAAAGCCAGCCAGGCGCACGTGGTATTTTCCGTAGAGATCGGCGGGGGCGACACCGTCGCGTTTTTCCTTGGCGCTCAGGAAGAGCCATCCCAGGTCGCCGCGGGTGACGTTGCTCATGGCCGCGGCGGCGATTTCGACGGCAGGATCGGTGCCATGGGTGCGGACGAAGGCGGCATCTTCTTTTTGTGCGGCGGCGGCCACGCTGTTGACGGCAAGTTGCAGGTTGGTCTGCATGGCCAGCCAATCGACGGCATCGTCGGCGGCGGCGAGGGCGACCATGCTGCGGGTGGCGGATGCGCCTGCCTGGGCGAGTTGCGCCACCTGGTTCAGGTCCTCCGCAACGCCGGTGCCGGCGGTACCGGGCTCCTTGTTGGCTTTTTCGGCCATAGTTTGAACCTGGCGGCCCCATTCGCCGAGGCGGCGGGAGAAGGCCGCCACGCGCGCCACCTCGCCGCCGCTGTCGGCCGCGGCGATCGTGGAGGTGGAGGGCCGCAGGGTGTTGAAACCGCTGGCGACGGCTGTGAGCTCGGCGAGGAGCAGATCGGCGTGGGTCGGCTGGATCGAGGCGGGAGCCCGGCCGAGGGCTTCGGCCCAGCGGACGCGTTCGTCGATGGTGGCCTGAGGATCCATGCTTTGCATGGAGGGGCTTTGGTCGACGAGCAGCCAGAGCGTTCCGGCGGAGGTGTGGGTCTGGGTCCAGCGGAGCGAGGGCTGGAGGAAGAGCATCATCATGAGCGCGACGAGGGCGAGGCGCACCAGCGTGATGGCTGCCGCCACGAGGGGCCGCACGAGCTTGCGCTGGCCGCTGTACATCCACACGACGGCCAGGGCCGCCGCGAGGCCCAGGGGGATCAGCATCCAGAGCGGGAGCACGGGGTTGGTTTCCAGCACGGGTGCCGCGGCCAGCGAGGTGAGCGTGTGGATGATCATGTGGCGGGCCCTCGCTTGACGCGGGCCGCGAGGCGTCCGGCGCTGTCGAGCAGGGCGGCTTCGATGCGGCCGCGCTCGGGCTGGATTTCCGCCTCCCTGGCGAGCCCGCGCGCCATCGCCACTTCCACCAGCAGGAGCGCGACCACCAGGAATCCCAGCGGCGCCCAGAGTTCGATGCCGCCGGTCATCGCCTCGAGCGCCTGCGGCACGCTTTCGGCGGTGATCTGGTCCTTGAGATACCCCTTCTCCATCAGCCATTTCACGTCGGCGGCACCGAGGGTGGTGAAGTCGAGCTCGCGGGCGTCGATGTTGACGCTGTAGTAGACCGGCTGCGGAATTGTGGCGGGGACGAAGCGCATTTCGTAGAGGCCGGGCAGGTAGGTGTCACGGAAGCTGGCGACTTATTTTTCACCGCGTAACTGCAGGGTGAGATCTTTGGAGGTTCCATCGGGAAGGAGCAGCTTTGCCGATTCCACGGCCGGGGATAGATCGCCGGCCCAGAGGAGCGTCTGGCCGGCGTCGGCCTGGCGGAGCTGCCCGCTGGCGTTGCCGCTGGCCAGGCGAAAGAGGGTTTCCTGCACCAGCGGCACGACGACGGGGGCGGTGTGCAGGAAGTTCCAGGTGCCATTGAGAGGGCTGGTCCAGACGACGACGCGGCCTCCGTTGGTTCCGAGGTCCATCTCGGTGGTGAAGGGGTCGCCGGTGGTGGTGGCGAGCACGGTGTGCATGCCGGTCGCGCCGGTGACTGCCCCCGCGGCGGAGGGCGTCCCCGTCCCCTTGACGGGCCACCATTCGCGCATTGCGACGCCGGCGAAGGCGTTCTGCTGGTCGGAGGTGATGACGCGCAGGGCGGCGTTTTCGGGTTCTTTGACCTCGATGGAGGCGGGCTGCGCGCCGAGTGCCGTCGCGGGCTTGGCCGCCACGTCCGACGGCATCAGGGCACTTTTGGAGAGCACTTGCTGGAGGAAGGAAGCTTCCGTCCGCGGCCCGAGGATGATCCAGAGGCCGTTGCCTTTTTGGCCATAGGCCGCCAGCCGCTGCAGCTCGGCGGCGGGCAGACGGGGCACGTCATTGAGGACCACGACCGCGTAATTGTCGAAGCGTTCCTTGCTGACGTCGGACACGCTGATGACCTTTGGCAGCACCATGACGGTGGGATCGATGGAGGGATCGACGGGCTGCATGGCGGCGGTCAGATAGGCGGCCGCCGGAAAATTGCCGCCGGTGGTGAGACGGCCGTCGACCACGAGGACGTTGAGGCGCGGGGAGACGGAGACGGCGGCGGTGACGGCGTTGTCGGCGGCGAGAGCGTCGGGGGCATCGGACTCGACGCGGACCCAGTGGGACCCGGCCTCGGGAAAATAGTAATCAAAGCGCGCGGTCGTTGATTGGCCCGCGGCGAGCGGCCCCACCTGCTGCCGCCCCGCCAGCCGGCCATCCACGACCAGTCGCAAGGGTACTGCAGCGACCTCGCCGCCGCCGGTGTTGCTCACGGTGGCGGTGACGACGGCAGGGCGATGCACGCCGAGAAATCCCGGGTCCACGTGGATCGCGCTGAGCGAAATGTTTCCCTCGGTTCCCACGGCCAGGGGCAGGCTGTAAACCGGGACCACGGCGGCCGCGGCAGCAGCCAGACCCTCACGATCGCCCAGCGCCAGCTTCCACACGGCATCGTTGCCCACCTGCCAATTGCTCCGCTGATCGTCGGAGCAGACGATCACCATCTTGCGGACGTTTTTGCCATGGCCGACGAGTTCCACGGCGGTCCGCACGGCCTCGGGGATGTTGGCGTCGGTGCTCCCCGGTTTGATCTGCCGCAGCTGCGCGAGCACCTGTCCCCACGCCCCGCCGGGGCCGCCGGTGAGGGAGGCTTTGACGGAGACGGGGGTCGGCGTCACGACGCGCGGCATGTGCTCGGCGAGGACGACGCTGACCGACGCCGAAGGGGGCAGGATTTTCGCCACGGCCTCGGCCGCGTTCACACCGGCTTCGTAGAGTGTTCCTGCGCCGGGGGCACCTTTGGCGCGCCGCCCCATCGACAGCGAGTGGTCGATCACGATCCCCACATCCACCGGCGGCGCGGTGGCCACGCCCTTGCGCGGCACCAGGGGCCGGGCCAGCATCGCCACCAGCAGCAGCAGGATGGCCATCCGCACCAGCATCAGCAGCCAGTGATCGATGCGCTGGCGGCGCCGCACGGTGAGCGGTGTTTCCATGAGGAACTGCATCGCGCCCCATTCGAGCGGTATCACCTTCTGGCGATGCAGGAGGTGGACGATCAGCGGTATGCTGGCGAGCAGGCCGCCGAACAACAGCGAGCCCATCAGGAACACGCGCACCCCCCGAAGCAAATGACAAATGACCAATGACAAATGACCAATGGGACGCTCGTACCGGCGCCAGCCCATTTGTCATTTGTCATTCTGCCATTTGTCATTCGTCTCATCGGCTTCCCATCCGTCGCGCCAGATACCCGGTCAACGCTTTCTCCACACTTTCGTTGGTTTTCAGCAGGGAATAACTGATCCGCAGCGCGTTGCATCCCTCCTTGACCTTTTCGAGGTGTCGCTGCAGGTTGCCCAGGTAGGCCGCGCGGACGGATGCAGGGTCGAGCCGCAGTTTCTGGGTGGCGGTTTCGAGGTTTTCGAACAGCGTGAATTTTTTAAAAGGGAAGGTGAGTTCATCCTGCGCCATGATCTGGATCACGAGCACCTCGTGGCGCTGGTGCCGCAGATGGTGGAAGGCCTGCATCAGGTTTTCGGCATCATCAAAGAGGTCGGAGATGAGGATGACCATTTGCCGCTGTCCCAATCGCTCGGCGACTTCGTGAAGGAGGGTGGCGATGCCCGATTCCTCGCGTGCTTCGGTACGGTCCAGGGCCTGAGTGATCGTGACGAGGTGCGAGCGAGCGGAGCGAGCGGGGATGAACTCGCGGATCTTGGAATCAAAGGTGATGAGGCCGACGGAATCCTGCTGGTGCAGGATCAGGTAAGCGAGACAGGCGGCGACGAACTGTGCGTAGCGGAACTTGCTCATCGCGTCGCCCTGTCCCTGGTAGCGCATGGATCCGGAAGCGTCGACGATCAGATGCGCTTTGAGGTTGGTGGTCACCTCATACTGCTTGATGTAGTAGCGGTCGGCCTTGGCATAGACGCGCCAGTCAATGCGTTTGACGTCATCGCCGGGCGCGTACTGCCGATGCTGGGCGAAATCGAGCGCGAAGCCGATGTGGGGACTGCGATGGAGGCCGGTGACAAAGCCGTCCATTACCTGCTTGGCGACAAGTTCCATGCGCGAAACGGCGGCGAGCATGCGCGGGTCGAGGAGCGACGCCGTTGCGGGCTTCCCATTCTCCAAACCTGTCGCAACCTCCGGCTGCGTCATCACCGCCCCCACTTCGGCAATTGTTTCGTCTTCAACTTATCTGCCGCCCCTTGTTCCGCCGCCAGTTGCGCGAAATGCTTCCGGCCGAACTCCTTGATCTCGTCCCGATCCTCCGCGTCACTCCGATTCGGCAGAGAGTTGAACGCTTTGTTTCTTGCAGGGGACATTTTCAACGCGTACATCCTTCCTACCAGATCACCGGAATCCCCGCCTGATGTATCTTGGCATCGGCGGTCAGTAGCGGCAGTCCCAATGCCACCGAAGTTGCCGCAATCATTCGGTCCGGCAAATCCGGAACAATGTCGCGCGGCACCTTCCGCATCGCCTCCGCCATCGTCTGGTCGAACGGCACCACCTTCAGTCCGTATTGCTCTCGATGGACCGCATCGAGAATCACATCCACAATTGTGGCCGAAATGCGACCCTTTTCCACCAGATAAATCAACTCGGCAACGCTGACCGCCGACAGCAACACCGGAAACCCTGCCGCGATTGTCTGCCGAACTGCTTCCCGAGCCCTCGTCGAGAGGCGCGGCGAACTCGTAACCAGCCAAATTGCTATATGCGTATCCGCCATCACTGATGCCATTGCGGCTCCGCATCGAACGACGTTCCCCACATTTCGCGGCGCAACGACTGAAATTCCTCCAGCGATATATCCACCGCCGCACCCGCCGCCATCCCCTCCGGATTAATTAATGGGCGCGACCGATTTTGTCCCAATACCCGAATAATCTCCAAAGCTTCCAACTGCTTGTCGGTCGGAAGCTCGCTCACCGCCAGTGCAATCGATTCCGCTATCGTCATCGCAGTCTCCGTTTACCTCCTCCATTGTATCATCCTGGTCGCATCGAATCGCATGTCCCTGCTCACTTCCCCCGCGGCACCTCGGCCAGCAGGCGATCGACGATTTTGTCGGCCGACATCCCCGCCGCCTCCGCCGAGAACGTCGGCAGGATCCGATGCCGCAGCACCGGGTGCGCCATCTTCTGAATGTCCTCGGTCGTCACATGCACGCGCCCGTTCAGAATCGCCCGCGCCTTGCCTGCAAGAATCAGGTAAATGCTCGCTCGCGGTCCGGCTCCCCACTGCACCAGTTCATTCACGAACGCCGGCACCCCCGCCTCGCCCGGGCGGGTGGCGCGCACCAGGTCCCGCGCATAGGCATACACATGCTCCGCCACCGGCACCCGGCGGACGATGTCCTGCAGCTTCATGATCGACGGCCCATCCAGCAGCCGCGCCACCTGCGCCCGGTAGTTCGTCGTCGCCTGCTTCATGATCCGGATTTCCTCCTCCGGCGTCGGGTAGCGCACGATCGTCATGAACATGAACCGGTCCAGCTGCGCCTCGGGCAGCGGGTAGGTCCCCTCCTGCTCGATGGGATTCTGCGTTGCCAACACAAAAAACGGTAACGGCAACTCATACGTCGTCTCCCCGGCCGTCACCCGATGCTCCTGCATCGCTTCCAGCAGCGCCGCCTGAGTCTTGGGCGGCGTGCGGTTGATTTCGTCGGCCAGCACCATGTTGGCGAACAGCGGCCCTTTGACAAAGCGAAAGGAGCGCTTGCCGGTGGTCCGATCCTCCTCCAGGACGTCCGTCCCCGTGATGTCGCTGGGCATGAGGTCGGGCGTAAACTGCACCCGCTTGAAGGAGAGCGCCAGCACGTCGGAGATCGTCTTGACCAGCAGCGTCTTGGCCAGTCCCGGCACGCCGACCAGCAGGATGTGCCCCTGACAGAACATCGCCGTGAGCACCTGCTCGATCGCGTCATGCTGCCCCACGATCACCTTGCCCAACTGCTCGGCCATCTGCTTGTAAGCCCGGTTGAGCAGCTCGACGGATTGCAAATCGCCCGCGGCGGCCGCTTGCGCTGGGGTGACCGGAGCACCGTGGGGCGACACCACGGGTGCACGCTGCGGAGCCGGCGGGGCCGCGCTCTGCACCGGCGGCGGAGCCGCGACGGGCTGCACCGTCGGCCGCCGCACTTCATCCGCCAAGGGGATCGTCCGATCGCTGTCGCCGGTTTCGCTCATGACTTCTCCTGAATCCCCGCGGCCCCTGCGGCTGCACATCCTAGCCGAGGTTCCCGCCCCTGTGCCATGTGGGGGGTGCGGTCTTTTCCTGCTTTTGGGTCGGCGGAGCGGAGACCTGCGGAAATGACGAGGGCCGCGCCTGTGATGGCGCGGCGCTCGCGGGAGTTGCGATGGAGGGGTGGGTGGTTCAGGGCGTCTTGACGCCGGTGACAGCCATGGTCGTCTTCGAATCCATCGTGCCGGTGGTCGTGGATTCCATCTTGATCATGCCGCCGGGCATCTCATCAGACGTCCAGGTCTTGGAGGTCGTCTTGCTGCCATTGCTGTCCATGGTGGTTTCGGTGGTCTTGGCGTTGTAGGACTTGCCGGCGATTTCGACCTTGTCGGTGCCCTCTTTCACTTCAGCCTTGGGGGCGTCCGCGGCGGCTGCGGGCTTTTCGATTTTCGCTTTGATCTTGTCGGTGGTCGTCGAGGCGGGCATATCCATGCCGGCCATGGACATCTTGGTGGTGGTTTCCACGGTGGCTTCGGTCGGGGTGACCTCGACGAGCTTTTTGGTGATGGTGGAGGTCATCTTGTTTTCCGTCCCCTGCATCTTGGTGGCGGACTCCATTTTCATGGTGACTTCGGTGCCGGGCTTCATCTTGGCCCAACCGGTGTACTGGGGGTTGTCCATTTCCTCTGCAAAGGCGGTGACGCCCAGCAGGCCCACGACGGCAATCGCCAGGACACGACAGAGATTCTTACGCATAGGCTTCGATCCTTATAAAGCCCCGCCAACGCCCCCGGCCAGTTCAGACAGTCGTGCCCTGAAGAGGTTAAAGGGAATTCCGGAATGCGAAATCGGTAGTTTTATCGGTATCGGGCCGGTAAAGGCTGGCTCTGCCCAGCCTTTGTGCGCAGGCGTCGAGGGGGGAATAGCCATGAAAAAGGGCCGCGAACCTTTCGATTCGCGGCCCTTGAAGTGATCGGGGAAGAGGGGCTTATCCCTCGAGGCCGCCCTTGTACTTCTTGGCGGCGGTGCGCTCGGGGTCATCGCTGGACTCGGTGGTGTCGCCGCCAGCGCCCCACTGGGCGCGTTTGAGCGAGAGGCCGATCTTGCGGTCGTCGATGTCGACGCGGAGGATCTTGACCTCGACTTCATCACCGATCTTGACGACGTCGGTCGGATTCTCGACCTTCTCATCGGAAAGCTCGCTGACGTGCAGCAGCCCTTCGAGGCCCGGTTCGAGTTCGACGAAGACGCCGAAGTTGGTGATCTTCGTGACCTTGCCACGAACGATCATGCCCGGCTGGTAGTTGGTCGGGATGGCGTGCAGCCAGGGGTCTTCGG
>CALCHA010000120.1 GCA_937901265.1 uncultured Phycisphaerales bacterium | reverse complement strand
GTCGGCGGGTGATCTGACCGGGAGGTGGCGGCCCACGCCGGGCGTCGGCTATCCCAGCACGGTGCGATAGGTCTCCACCCGGGGCGATTCCACCAGCAACTCCTCATATTCGGCCATCAGCGTCAGCGAATGGGGGGCGTACAAGTGGAGGTCGAACTGCTTTTCCGACGCGAAGCGGGAAAACAGGAAGAAGAGGTGATCGTCCGACGTGGAGCGGTAAAGGCGGTAATCGAGCGTGCCGGCCTCCGTCCGCGAGATGGGCACCCGGTTGCGGAGTTTGCGCTCCAGCTCAGCTGCCTTACCTTTTTTGGCTCGAAAGCCAATGGTCACGATGTACTGTTCATGGTCCATGCGCGGGCCCTTCCTCATTTATCCCCCTCCATCGGCCGATAGCCCCCGAACCCTCCACCCGATACACTATACCCGTGCTTCGCCTTCGCGTCGTTTCACCTGAAAGGCCTTCATGGAAACCCACTCCGGTGACCTGTTTATCAAGCCTCAGACGCGTTTCGCCCTGGTGGTGTCGGAGTTCAACAACCTGATCACGGGGCAACTGGCGGAGAGCGCGCGGCAGTGCCTGCTGCGGCATGGGGCGAAGCCGGAGCAGATTTCGCAGTTTCTCGTGCCGGGGGCGTTCGAGATTCCCACGGTGGCCAAGGCCCTGGCGACGACCGGCAAGTATGCCGCAGTGATTTGTCTGGCGTGCGTCATCCGCGGCTCGACGGATCACTATGACCACGTGGCGTCGCAGATTGCCCGGGGCGTTGGGGCGATTGGTCCGGAGACCGGTGTGCCGGCGTTGTTCGGTGTGATTACAGCGGACACGCAAGAGCAGGCACTGGATCGAACGGGTCTGAAGATGGGCAACACCGGGTGGAACGCGGCGCTGGCGGCGATTGCGACCGCGTCGCTGCTCGCCAAAATCAAGGCGGCGGACTAAACTTTCCCCTTCGCGATTCCTCGGGACCCGATGCCTTTTTCTTACGTAACAATGAAGTACGCCTTATGATCCATGACCGCTCCACCGCCCGCCGCATTGCCTTGCAGGGCATGTATCAGCTTGACGTCCAAGGGGACTCCTTCCTGATCGATGGCTTGCAGGCCTTTGTGTCGGAGACGTCGGACGACCCGAAGATCCGTGAGATTTCCTATTTCATGGCCAAGTCCGCGTGGGGGTTCCACCCGACGGCCGACGAATGGATCGGGCGCATCGCCGCCAAGTGGCCTGTGTATCGGATGGCGACGGTCGACCGCAATATCCTGCGGCTGGCGGCGTGGGAGATGGTCAATTACGTCCAGACGCCGCCCAAGGTGGTGCTTGATGAGGCCATCAACATGGGCAAAGAATTTTCGACGGCGGACTCGGGGAACTTCATCAACGGCATCCTCGACGCGATGCTCAAGGAACATCTCGCCCAGACAGGGCGCACGCTCTAAGGAGATCTCATGCGAGTCATTCTGTCATTGTTGTGCGGCCTGGGAATCGCGGGCCTGACCTTTACCGCCGTTTCGGCCACGCGCAGTGCTCAGGCCGCAGCGACGGCAACCGCCGCCCCGGCCGACGGCGGCTGTGAATTCTGTGATGCGGGTGCCGCGCCCGTCCTGCTGATGGACAGCGCTTCCGCCAAGGTCCCGGCCACGGCCCCCGCCACCCAGCCGGCCGTCGATGTGAAGAACACCAAGTGCCTGGTCATGCCCGACGATGATGTCACGCCGGGCCAGACCGTGACGTACCAGGGCAAGATCTACCATTTCTGCTGCGATGATTGTCCCAAGGAGTTCCTCAAGAACCCCGAGAAATACATCAAGGCGCTCAACGCCGACCCCAAAAAATATGGCGTCAAGTAACGGGCACGCCCGGTAACGGCCCTCTCTCGCGGCATCAGCCTCAGGCTTTTCGAAACATCGCAACAGGAGCGACGGCATGCGGTCTATCCCCACTTCTCCCCTTCCCTCGATCTGGTTCGTCACTGGCAGCCAGCACCTTTACGGGGAGACCGCGCTCAAGCAAGTGGCGGCGAACAGCCAGCAGGTGGTCGCGGGGCTCAACGGGTCGCAATCGCTGCCGCTGGAAATCGTGTGGAAGCCGATCGTGACGACGCCCGAGGAGGTGCGGAAGCTGTGCCTCGATGCGAGCCACGATCCCAGCTGCTGCGGGCTGGTGCTGTGGATGCACACCTTTTCCCCGGCAAAAATGTGGATTGGCGGCCTGACGAACCTGCGCAAGCCCTTTGCCCACCTGCACACGCAGTTCAACCGCGATCTGCCCTGGGGCGAGATCGACATGGATTTCATGAACCTCAACCAGGCGGCGCATGGCGACCGTGAGGCGGGGTTCATGCACACCCGCCTGCGGCTGAACCGCAAGGTGATCGTCGGGCACTGGTCGGATGGCCAGGTGCACGCCCGTCTGGCGGCGTGGATGCGCGCGGCGCGGGCGTGGCATGATCTGCAGGGTGGCAAGTTCGCGCGCTTTGGTGACAACATGCGCTACGTCGCGGTCACCGAGGGCGACAAGGTGGCTGCGGAAACCAAGCTGGGGATCAGTGTCAACGGCTACGGCGTGGGCGAGCTGGTGCGCTCGATCCACGAGGTGCTGGACGCCGCGGTGACGGAGCTGTGCGGGGAATATGAAGATCAGTATCGGGTGGCGGCAGAGCTGCGAAAAGGGGGGGCGCGGCATGAGTCGCTGCGCGAAGGGGCACGCATCGAGCTGGGCTTGCGACGCTTTCTGGAGGCGGGGAATTTCAAGGGATTCACCACCACCTTCGAGGATCTCCACGGCCTGCGGCAACTGCCGGGGCTGGCGGTGCAGCGGCTGATGAAGGATGGCTACGGCTTTGGCGCGGAGGGGGACTGGAAGACCTGCGCGCTGCTGCGGGCGATGAAGGTGATGGCGGACGGCTTGCAGGGGGGGACCAGCTTCATGGAGGATTACACCTACCATCTCGAGCCGGGGAATCACCTGGTGCTGGGCTCGCACATGCTGGAAGTGTGCGAGACGATTGCGGCGAGTCGGCCGACGCTGGAGATTCACCCGCTGGGCATCGGCGGGAAGGAAGACCCGGTGCGGCTGGTGTTCGACACGCCGGCGGGGGAGGCGATCAACGCCTCGCTGATTGATCTGGGCAATCGCTTTCGGCTGCTGGTGCATGAGGTGGAGGTCATCGCGCCGCCGCATCCGCTGCCGAAGTTGCCGGTGGCGCGGGCGGTGTGGAAGAACAAGCCGGATTTTGCAACCGGTTGCGCGGCGTGGATTTATGCGGGTGGCGCCCATCACACGGGGTTCAGCCAGGCCGTGAAGACGGAGCATATGGAAGATTTCGCACAGATGGCAGGTCTCGAGACGGTGATCATCGATGCGGGGACGAAGCTGCGCGAGTTCCAGGAAACGCTGCGCAACAACGAAGTGTACTACCACCTGGCGCCGGGAATCGGCCGGCTGTAGGAACGATGGAGGTTTGGGCGCCATGGAAGACAGGCCTGTAGCGGCGGCGGAGGGCGGCTTCGCGGACGAGCGAACGACGGTGAGCGAGCTCAAGGCGATGATGGCGGGTTTTGTGGCGGAGCGCGAGTGGGGGAAATTTCACACGCCGCGCAACCTCGCCGCCAGCGTCAGCGTGGAGGCGGGGGAACTTTTGGAGCTGTTTCAGTGGCTCACGGCCGAGGAGGCGGCGGCGCGGGTGATGGAGGATGAAAAGTTCCGGCGGGCTGTGGGAGAGGAGATGAGCGATGTTGTCATGTACGTACTGTCGCTGGCGAACGAGATGAAGCTCGATCTAGATCGGAAGAGCGACGTGTAG
>CALCHA010000119.1 GCA_937901265.1 uncultured Phycisphaerales bacterium | reverse complement strand
TTTGCTTTTCGCGAGAATTTTCGCCAAAAGCAAGCCCTGTCGAATCCCGGCTCATGTGCGCATCGCCCTTTTCCCTGGCCATCCGTCGTAGGGCGTCACAAACCCCCAGCGCTGGGGCGCCAATCCTTCTTTCACGGGATTCCGTTCCACGTAACCCACCGCCTCCCAGACGGCTCGCACATCGTGCTTGAACACCACCCACGGATCGGTCGTCCACACCGGGTGCCGCTCCGCCACCAGCCCCTCCGCCTTCAAAAACGCCTGCACCGTGCCGGCAATCATCCGACCCATCGCGTCCCCGGTCAACCGATGCCGCCGCACCAGAAAGTGCGCATGATTCGCACACACCGCGCACGCGTACATCGTCAGTCGCTGCCCCCGCACCACCGTTTCTATTCCCGCCCCGATGGCCGTGCGACATCGTTCATCAAACCACAGAACGGGGTGTTCCAGCAGGGGTTCCGCCTCCCGAAAGAATTGCCGCAAGGTCCCGCGCGAGGGCTGCTCGCGCTTTCGCCCATGGTGCACCTCGCCCAGCTCGCGCAACGCCTCCTTCCGCACCGTCTCCGATCCACTCCCGCGCGGGTCATTGGGCAGCCAATGCCCATATCCCGTCAAAATCACGTGGTTGGCCAGAATCGGCAGCACCAGCAACTCCTTCCGAATCACCAATCACGCCTCTCGAAGGCTTTGCTTTTCGCGAGAATTTTCGCCAAAAGCAAGCCCTGTCGAATCCCGGCTCATTTTCGAGATCGCTTTGAAGCTAAGGGTTCCTCACCACTGCTTCTCAAACGGCACCGCCGGCAACCCCGCGGCATTCACCAGTCCTCCGCGGAAGTCCTCGCGCCAGCCGTAGCGCACGCCGCGCAACCGCGCGCCGTCGAGCTGCAGCTTTGCGTCGCCGACCACTTTGGGCACCGCGGCGCTCCAGTGGCCGTCGGCACCCTCCACCTCGAAGCCTTCGATCCCCTTCTCGCCCGCCGCTTTGAGCCCGTTGCCATGCGAAAAGGTCAGGATCACGCGCGTCGCGGTGCCGTCCACGTTCGTGAGCACGGGCCCGCTCCACTCCACCCCCTTCTCCCCATACACCTCGGCCCGCGCCCAGTTCACCAGCCGGGACCCCACCTCCCACTTGTTCCACGGATGGATATTGCCCAGGCTGTCGGCCAAATCAAGGGTCTCCACCATGCCCACATTTTTGACCTGCTCCGTCGCCTTCTCCTGAATGGCCCAGAATTCCGGCAGCGTCTCCGTCGTGTGCGGCACCGGGTCCTTCCGCTTCGTGTAATAGAGCGGCGCAATCTGCACCGTCCCAATGGGAAAATCCCCCTCGCCCCACGCCGCTCGCCAACTCCTGGCCAGCAGCGAAAATTTCTGGAGATAATCTTTGTTGTTGGTCTCCAGCAGATTGCTCTCGCCCTGGTACCAGATCATGCCCTTGATGCCGAAACCGGCCATGGGGGCGACCATGGTGTCGTAGTAGCGGCCGGCGATGCTGCCGTCGATCAGGCCGGGACGTGTCGCG
This sequence comes from uncultured Phycisphaerales bacterium, assembly GCA_937901265.1. Taxonomy (GTDB): domain Bacteria; phylum Planctomycetota; class Phycisphaerae; order WQYP01; family WQYP01; genus CALCHA01. The sequence continues at coordinate 1,360 of CALCHA010000119.1, read as the reverse complement.
GCGGTGCCGGTCTTCGCGAGGTCCGTCCCCACAAAGGCGCTGGCGGGCGTCCAGACCTCGATGCGGCTCCCGCCCCAATAAGAGCCGATGAGTCCGACGGGCACATTTTCCTGCGTGCGGAGCCCCTTGCCGAAGAAATAGCCGATGGCGGAGAACTTGCCCAAGGCGTCGCCTCCGGCGTCCCCCCCGGCGATATGCCAGCCGTCGTTGGGCAGGGTCTCTTTCAACCGCCCCTTCTCCACCCGAAAAATCCGCAGGGCTCCATCGGGATGCGCCTTGGCCTCGGCCAGCGCCTCGGTGGAAACATCTTTCACCCCCGCCGGCGGGGCGCTCATGCCCTTGGAGCGGGCGAGCGTGTACTCCATGTTGGATTGCCCCCCACACAGCCAGACATCCCCGACCAGCACATCGTCGAACTTCAACACGTTCGTCCCCGTCACCGCCATCTCCCGCCCCTGGGCGTTGGGCGGCAGCTTGTCGAGCAGCACGCGCCATGTGCCATCCGCCCCCGCCGTCGCCTGCTTCTCCTGCCCGGCGAAGGCGACGGTCACCCGCTCTCCCGGCGCCGCGGTGCCCCACACCGGCAGGGCCATGCCGCGCTGCAGGACCATGCCCGCGCCAAAGACTTTGGCGACCGCGACCTCCGCCCGCGCACCGTTCACCCCAATGGCCATCGCCAGTATCCCCGCCACCGTCACCATCCGCATGACCCGCTCCTCACACCGCCAAATGAATAATGCATAATCCACAATGAGCAATCCCCTCACATGCCTCCCTTAAAGGTCCCCACCCGATAAAACCCATCGTCCTCCTTGGACAGCTTGCCGGAGGCCACCAGCGCATCCCATATTTCCTGGCGAAATTCCCGCGGCGGAATGATCGACTCAATCCCGCTGGTCCCTCCGCCGGTCATCGGGCTGCGCCCCAGCCGCGACTCATCATCCAGCGCCGTCAACTTCAACCGCCGCTTGAATGCCTTCATGGCCCGCTTCAACTCTTCATCCGTCACCGCCATGCACACGCTCCTTCAAAAAAGCCCCCGCCATCCTACCGCCCGACTTCCCCGCCTGCACCGTGACTTTTTACTTTGGCCGCGCCGGCCCAAAGCCCTAAAATACCGCGGAAGGAGCCCCGCATGACCCACCATGGCATCATCCAGCATGGCGCGATCGTCCTTGACCGCCCCGTCAACCTCCCGGAAGGCGCCAGCGTCCAGGTCGAAATCCTCCCGCTTCCCACCAACTCCCCTTCCGCCCGCTTCTCCATCGCGCAACTTGCCAAAGACATCTCCTACGACCCTGACGCCCTCCGAGATCTCCGCGAGGCGAGCACCTTGTGATCCTCCTCGACGCCAGTATCT
>CALCHA010000118.1 GCA_937901265.1 uncultured Phycisphaerales bacterium | reverse complement strand
CGCGCCCGCCGCGGCCGAAACGCTGAATCGCCTGCGGACCCATCTCGATGCCAACGGCGTGAGTTGGGAAGGCGTGGCGCTGGGCATGCCCCTGAAAATCGATCCGGAGACGGTCAAGATTGCCGGCAACGAAACGGCGTCCAAGTTGCTGACGCAAACGTATCGAGCGCCCTTCGTCGTGCCGGAGACCGTGTAGCCCCCGATCGCCGGCCCTGTTTCTGAGCGAATGCCTTCCTGGAGAACCAGATGCCCACCCGTTCCCGCGCTCGCGGCGCAGCCGTGCTGACCGCCGGCCTGTGTCTCAGCCTGCTCCTGCCGCTCGCAGCGCAAACACCCGCCACGCCAACTCCCGAAAGCGCCATCACCCCCAAGGAACGCGCGGCTCTTTTTAACGGCAAAGACCTGACGGGATGGAAAATCTTCCAGGGCGCCACCGCTCCCGTCCCCGCCACGGCCCCCGCTTCACAGCCGGCGGCCGATGCCCCCAAAATCTGGTCCGTCACCGAGGGCATTCTCAAACTGAACACGACGACGCCCGGCTACCTCGTCACCGATAACGCCTACGCCAATTACAAACTGCACGTCGAATGGCGCTGGCCCAAAGAGGGCGTCACGCGCAGCAACTCCGGCGTCCTGCTGCACGTCCACGGCCCGCCCGCCATCTGGCCCGCGTGCTATGAAGCACAACTGCAAAGCGGCAGCGCCGGCCAGATCACCGGCATGGGCCTGGACATCCCCGACGCCCCGATGCAGAACAAGCGCAAACGCGCCGCCCGTTTCCCCGGCGTCGCCGAAAAGCCCTTCGGCGAATGGAACAGCTACGACATCGTCGCCCAAGGTAACACGATCACTCTCACCATCAATGGCGTGCCCGCCAACAAGGTGACCAATCTCCCGGCGGCGTCCGGCGCCATCGCCCTGCAAATGGAAGGCTACCCCATCGAATTCCAGAATGTCCGTATCGAGCCCCTTCCCGAAACGAAGCCGTGACTCTCCACCAGGTGCGTTCACACGCGAATTGTGTGTTATGAGGGGTAGCGTGGTTGATTGCTTGGGCGGGTTGGGGGGAGAATCTGGGGGAGCGGCCGCGGAGGGGGCGGGCCTGGAGGATTTTTTGTGGCGTGCTGGGTGTTGAAGACGGAGCCGACGGATTATTCGCTGGCGGACTTGCTGCGCGAGGGGGAGACGGAGTGGGCGGGGGTGAAAAATGCGTTGGCGGTGCGGAATTTGAAGGCGATGAAGAAGGGGGATCAGGTGATGATTTACCACACGGGCAACGAGCGGGCGGTGGTGGGCGTGGCGAAGGTGTTGCGGGCGGAGGAGGGGCGGGTGGTGATTGGGAAAGCGAAGGCATTGGGCCGGGTGGTGACATTGGCGGAGATCAAGGAGCGGGCGGATTTGAAGGGGTGGGGGGTGGTGCGGATGGGGCGGTTGAGTGTGGTGCCGACGACGGAGGCGGAGTGGGCGTGCGTGATGGGGATGGAACGGGGGGAAGTTAAAAGCTTTAAAGAGTAAAGGAGTAAAAGGGGGTGGGGGAGTTTTCAGTGTGGCTTCTTCATTATTCATTTGGAAGCGGCTTTTGCCGCGTTACAGGAGTTGGAAGAGGGGGGTGAGGCGGTGGGACCAGAGGTGGTGCGCGCGGGTGCGGGCGGCGTAGGCGGCGGCGATTTTTTGGCGGGCGGGTTCGTTTTGCAGGTAGTGCTTTGCGAGGTCGGCGGCTTCTTCGAGGGTGTCGAAGGGGAGGTACTCGGTGCCGGGGTCGTAGTAGGCGTCGAGGTGGGGGGCACGGTGGGCGAGCATGAGGCTGCGCGAGAGCCCCATGTCGAAGATGCGTGATTTGATTTGGCGCGTGGTGCCGGTCGAACTGTCGAGAGGGGTGAAGGAGACCTTGCTGCGGTTCCAGATCTGGTTAATGGTTTCAAAGGGGAGGGTGGTTTGGAATTTGGAGTCGCGGAGGTCGGTTGGCAGGGCGGGGTTGGGGGGAAGTCCCAGGTCCTTGGCGCCCATGCCGAAGGGGCTGAGGGCGGCGTGCCTGGCCAAATGTTGAATTTGCTCCTTTCGGGAGCCATAGATCATGCCGGCGAACGAGAAATCGAGGTCCTTCGGGGTGTGCTCGCCGTTCCAGAAGCCGGTGCACGCCCATTGGCAGTGAAGCAGGTTGGGCGTGGAGGGTTTGAACTGGGCGAAGATGTCGGGGGAGTTGGTGACCATGTACGAATACCAGGCGGCCCGCGGGCGGGAGTAGTCCTGCCAGCGGTATTCGTCATCGGAGTTGAACGCGAAGGTGACGGTGTGCCTTTTCGCTTCTTCCAGCGTCTCCTGGTCGAATTCGTCCTTGAACGTGGCGATGAACGCTGCGTCATACTGGCCGGATTTTAGCAGGTTCAGGAAGAGGCGGCGCATGTGGGCAGAACCCCCCATTTCTGGTTTGGCGTGCGTATGCCAGTCGAAAAAGTCGACCTGGTGGCCCATGGATTGAGGGACCTTCGCCAGGTAATAAAACTGCGGTTCGACGCCACGGGTATCGCCGTAGTAGTAAAAGAGGGAGGTCGTGAGAATGCGCAAGGGGCGGGGCGGCATGAAGGGTTTATCGGATGCGCGGCACTTTGCCGATGAATGGGGAGGCGTCCGAAGCTCGAATCCCGAAATTCGACCTTCGAGCGTCGGAATTCGTTCCTCCTCATGGGTAGGCCAAAGATGGTGCTGGTGAGCGTGCTGATGCCGGTGTGGAATGGGGGAGCCTATCTGCGGGAGGCGGTGGAGAGCGTTCTGGAGCAGGAGGGGGTGGAGGTGGAATTGCTCGTCTGTGATGACGGGTCGATGGATGGCAGCGGAGAGTGGCTGGAGGCGGTGGCACAGGCGGACCGTCGCGTGCGGCTGGTGCGCCAGGGAAACCTCGGGGTGGTCGCAGCGCTGAACCGGCTGGTCGCGATGGCTCGCGGAAAATTCCTGGCA
>CALCHA010000117.1 GCA_937901265.1 uncultured Phycisphaerales bacterium | reverse complement strand
CCGCAAACACCCCCCGCCCACCTGACCGCCCCATCCCCCCCCCGCCCCATCCGTCATTTGTCATTTGTCATTTGTCATTTGTCACTACCCCCTCCCCCTACCCCCCGATCCGATTCATCCCCTTATTCCCATGCCCGCTGTGCGTCACCGGCTTCATCGTCGTGCAGGTCGCAAACGCCTGCGTCAGCAACTCGGCGGCATCGGCTACCGATCCATCCGCGTTCAGCGGCGGATTCCGCAGCAGCGGCTTCAAATCCACCTCGCCCCCATCAAACAAGCAAGACCGCAAAAGCCCATCCGGCGTCAGCCGCAGCCGGTTGCACGAATCGCAGAAGGGATGCGACATCGCCGAGATGAACCCCACCCGCCCGCGCGCCCCCGCCAGTTGCCACACCTTCGCCGGCCCGACGCCCACCTCCGTTCCCCGCGCCACCGGCAGCAGTTCCCCATGCACGCCCTCGATCGCCGCGCGAATCTGCGACTCCGTGATCATCGCCTCTTCCGGCTTGTCCGTCAGCCCCGACCGGCCCAGCGGCATGAACTCGATGTAACGCACCGTCACCGGCATCGTGCGCGTCAGATGCGCGAAGTCGGCCAGCTCTTCCTCATTCACCCCCTTCATCGCCACCACGTTGAGCTTCACCTTGAAGCCCGCGGCCACCGCTTGTTCGATGGCGCTCCACACGCGCGAAAAATCGCCCCCGCGCGTGATCTGCGAAAACCGCTCCGGACGCAGGGAATCCAGCGACACCGTCAGCCGCCGCAGCCCCGCGCCCCACAGCGGCGCCAGCATCGGCGCCAGCAGAATGCCATTGGTCGTCAGCGACAAATCCTTCACCCCCTCGATCGGCGCCAGCATCCGCACCAGCTCCGGCAAATCCCGCCGCGCCGTCGGTTCCCCGCCGGTCAGCTTGAAATGCGTCACCCCCATCCCCGCCGCCGCGGTCACCACCGTGCGCATTTCCTCGTACGTCAGCACATGCGACTTGGGCAGCCACTCCACCCCCTCCTCCGGCATGCAGTAGACGCAGCGGAGGTTGCACACATCGGTGACGGAAATGCGCAGCATCTGCACCGCCGACAGCGCCCGCGGCCCGGTCGTGCCCGTGTCGTGCGGATTGGGATTGCTGGACGGAATCACCGTCAACGAATGGCGCTTTTGGCAAGTGGATGTCGTCATAACGCCCCCATTCTACCCGGACCCCGCCCCCATATCGACAGCCGCCCCTTCCCCATTTCCAATCGCACCGGCACAATCCGACAACTCCCGATACTGCTTCCTCAGCTTTTCGTCGATCGGCCACCCGTTCGCGTACACCCGCCCATCCCACGGATCCATGGCGAGCGCCCCCTCACAGTCCGCCAGCGCTGCATCCAGCTGACCCTTGCTCCCGCTACTCTCCGCCACCCTCCTCGGCCTTGGCCCGGACCGCCGCAAATGCCGGCCACCCCCCCACCTCCGCCAGATGATCGATGATGCGCCCCGTCCCGCCACGCACGTCCTCCACCACCCGCGCATCCGTCCCATCCCGTCGCGGCAATGTATCCCCCGCTCCGGCCAGCAGGGCGGCATACGCCTGGTCCGCCGTGGTCGTCTTCACTGGCGGCGCCGGAAACGCCTGCGCCGCCGCCAGCGTCCCACGATCGTAATAGTAATAGCCCATCCCCTTCCAATTGTCCGCGTTCACCCGCGCGTCCCCCTCCAGCACATTGCCCATCAGAAAAATGGACCCCGGCATCACCATGCGGTCTCCCTCGTGAAACAACAAGGGCCGCTGCACCGTCGAGGGCCCCGGCTTCAGGTAATTCCCCACATAGTTCAGCTTCTCAAATTCCCCATACCCCGCCGCGTCCCCCCAGTCGTACACCACATTGTTCCGAAAGTCTGCATCGACAACGCCCTGAAAACGCACGCTTCGGCTCAAGTTGTGGGCGAACAGATTGTGGTGCCACGTCACCCGATTGCCCCCCGCAATCGACGCATAACCATGCTTCGCGAAATTCAGGCTCTCGCTGAGCATGCACCACTGAATCGTGATCCGGTCGGCCATCTTCGTCACCGACAGCAGCTTGTTGGTCGACCAGCTCGGGGACAAATGATCCGCGATGCAGTCGTGCGATCCCTCCACGAATTCCAGACCCGTGATTCCATCCCCCGCCGCATAATGATGCGCAGGGTCTCGCGCCTTCACCGCGTCATCGCCAATGCGCACCCGAAAATAGCGCAGCACCACATCGTGCGTCCGCACCTGAATGCCCTGATTTCGGATCTCAATCCCCTCCCCCGGTGCATCTTCCCCGTCCAGCGTCAGGTACGGTTCCGTGATCACCAGCGGCGATTTAAGCTCAATCACGCCTCCCACCCGGAACACCACCCTGCGCGCTCCCTGTGCTTCCACCGCCGCCCGCAAACTCCCCGGCCCATCATCATTCAGGTTCTCCACCCGTTCCGTCGCCCCGCCCCGTCCCCCCGCCGCGTCCGCTCCATATCCTTCCGCCCGCTCGAACGCCGGTCGGCCCGCTGGCACTGCCAGCGGATAAATCTGTTGCTTCTGCCACAACCCCTGCGCGGCCGTCGGCATCACACGCACATGCGTCACCGGCGCGCCCGCGGCATACACGCTCCGATTCATCAGTACCAGATCATGGCCGCTCTTCCCGCCTTGATAGGTCAGCAGCCACCGATACGTCCGCCCCTCAAAATCGGCCATCACGGCGCTCCCCTCCGGCAGCCCGTGAAACGTCCCTATCGTCGCCACCCGGCTCGACACCAGCGTGACATCCTCCCGCGGCGGCGCCGCAGACAACGCGATCGCCAGGCTGCACGTTCCTCCCTCGTCCGCCTCGATCCTCAGCCCGCGCACCCGCGAGGCAATCGTAATCGGCGTCACCCCCTGTGCATCCAGCGTGAACGCCAGCGTCGTTACTCCCGCCTTGCCCCCCGCATCCCCGTGGGCCCAGAGCTCGACATAGTCCAGCACCTCCACCGCTGCCGCTTCCGATCCCTCGATCTTCACCTGGGACGCGGCGCCAAACCCCAGCCCCACCGTCAATGAACGGCCCAAAAACGTTCCCCCCGCGATGTCCAGCTCCGCCCGTGTCCCCCGTCCCGGAATTGCGCTGGCCGCCCCCACGAACACATCCATCGTACTTTCCACCGTCCCGCCCTTGAGAACAAAAGTCCCCGAGCTCCCCGTGTGTTCTCCCACACGCAAGGAATCCTGCATCACCCGCAATTCCCCGCCCGTGACCTCCACGCGCGCCGCATCCCCCTGCTCCAG
>CALCHA010000116.1 GCA_937901265.1 uncultured Phycisphaerales bacterium | reverse complement strand
GGGGCTTGAATGGTCATCGTAGCTCCTTCAAAGAAGACGTGGCCGATTATGCTGGGGAATGTATCCGCGAACGGGCGTTCCCACAATGACGAAATCGCCGGATTCCTAAGGCCTTGCCGATCATGCGGCCAGAGGTACAATCGCGGGACACCCTTCGCGGCACCACCGAAGACAGCGCAATTGAGGTTTCCGGCCATGCCCACGTTTTTGCGTTCGGCGTTCGTGGCGTCCCTGCTCCTGGCGGGGCTGACCCAGGCAGCGGAGGAGCGGGCGGCGACGAGTCAGCCCGCGCGGACGCTGTCGTTTGAGGGGGTGCTGCCGGAGCATCGGATTTCGCTCAACGATTTGAACCTGCCCGCGGACTGGTCGGGGTACACGCACCTGGTGCTGGAGATGCGGCCCTCGACGCCGCAGCGCTTCGGGCTGTGGCTGTACACGGCGGACGGGCTGCGGCGGATCGAGATGCAGCCCTTCGGGCAGGGGGCGTGGGCGCGGGCGTGCATTCCGCTGGCCTATTTTCAGGGTCAGGTGGCGGGAGGTGATCTGGCGGCGTCGACGAATCGGCGGACGAACTCCTTCTGGATGTCGGTATGGGGACCGTGGGGGCCGCTGAAGGGGATTGAGTCGATCGGGTTTTCGATGGATTACCCGATCAACCATCCGACACTGGAGCTGCGGAACATCCATCTGGCCAAGACGGATGAGGGGTCGGAATTTCTTGAAGGCAAGCCGGTGGTGGACGAGTTCGGGCAGTGGGCGCTGACGGATTGGCCGCGGAAAATTCATTCGCGGGAGCAGCTGGCGCAGGAACTGGCGGCGGAGGCGAAGGCGTTCGGGACGCTGGCGGATTTCGGCTATGGGAAATATGGCGGCTATGCGAGCACGCATGCGGCGGCGACGGGATTTTTCCGCGTCGAGAAGGTGGCGGGGAAGTGGTGGTTCATCGATCCGGAGGGGCACTATTTTCTCTCGTCGAGCATCAACGGGATTCCGGGGGGGTTTGGCGGCGGCGGACGGGGCCGCGGGCGCGGGGCGGGGGCGGCGACGTCCGCACCGGCGGGGCCGTCGCTGACGAATCGGCGGCTGGATTCCTGGGGCATGACCACCGGCGGGGCGGGGCGGCCGAACATTCCGTTTCTGCGGTGGAACCTGCCGCGGGAGACGACCTTTCTCGGAATGCCGGACGTGTATGCGGAAGGGTTTGCGGCGGCGATCGATGCCGCGGCGGATGCGCAGTGCACGCCGCACAAGGAGGATCCGCTGGTGCTGGGCTATTTCCTGGGCAACGAGCCGCCCTGGGATGGACGCGAGCCGGAGCTGTGCGACATGATCCTGAAGGGGCCCGAGAGCGCCACGAAGACGCGGCTCGAGGCGTACCTGAAGGAGGGGGACAACGAGAAGCGGCGGAAGGCGTTCATCATCGGAGCGTTCGAGCACTACGTGTCGACGATGGTGGCGGCGATCAAGAAGTATGACCCGAACCATCTGACGCTGGGGATGCGTTTCGGCGGCAAGCCGTCGGACGAGCTGATGCATGTGGGGCGGCTGTTCGATGTCTGCAGCATCAACGTGTATGAGTATGAGCCGACGAAGCAGGTGGAGCGGGCCTATCGGCTGACGGGACGGCCGGTGATGATCGGGGAGTTTCACATCGGAGTGCCGGAGAATGGGCTGGGAGCGGGATTGGTGCAGGCGGAGAACCAGGCGGAACGGGGGAACGCGTATCAATACTTTGTCGAGCAGGCGGCGTCGCTCGATGGGTTTCTCGGGGCCCACTGGTTCACCTGGCGCGATGAGCCGGTGCTGGGGCGGATGGATGGGGAGAATTACAACATCGGCTTTGTGGATGTGACGGATCGACCCTATTCGGAGCTGGTGGAGGCGGCCAAGACAACGAACAAGCGGCTGCTGGAAGTGCATTCGGGCAAGACGCCACCCTACGCGATCAAGCCCAAAGCGTCGGACTATGGCACGCCGAGCTCGCCATGGGATAATTGAGACGTTGAAGAACCGGGAATCGGCGTTCTGCGGGACGGCAGAGCGCCCATGGAGGATCTTATGAAGTACGTGCAGACAGTGTTGGCGGGCGTGGTGCTGGCGATGGCGGCAAGTCAGGCGGCGCAGGCGGCGGACCCGCTGCCGGCGGTGAAGGTGTCGGCGGATCATCATTATTTTGCCAACGCCGACGGGACGCCCTACTTCTGGCTGGGCGACACCGCGTGGTGCATTTTCAACCACGCCTCGCCGGCGGATGTGGACCTGTATCTCGACGATCGCGCCGCCAAGGGATTCACGGTGATCCAGGGGTGCGTGGCGGTGTGGGATTACGCCACGCGGCGGAATCCCGACGGGCAGGTGCCCTTCGTCGGGGGCGATCCTTCGCAGGTCAATGAGGCTTACTTCAAGAACGTGGATGCGGTGCTCGACAAGGTCGAGGCGCACGGGATGCGGATGGCGGTGCTGCCCTTCTGGACGAAAAACACGCGCAGCGGGCCCTGCGCGGATCCTGAGAAAATGAAGGTGTATGCGACCTTCCTGGGCAAGCGTTACGCCAAGCGCAACGTCTTCTGGGTGCTCGGCGGCGACACGGCGGGTAAGGACATCCAGCCGGTGACCGACGCCATGGCGGCGGGGCTGCTGGCGGGAGCCAAGGAGGCGGGGGCGCCGGTGCAAATGATCACCTACCATCCCACGGGGCGGCAATCGTCGAGCTTCTGGTTCCAGGATCGACCCTGGCTGGATTTCGATTCGATTCAGTCGGGCCATTTCATCAACACGACGAACTTCAAGCTGGTGGCCGACGATTATGCCAAGACGCCGACGAAGCCGACGCTGGACATGGAGCCGGGCTATGAGAACATCACCGATCGGCTGGTGAAGGACAATCCGGATGCGGCGCGGATTCAGGCCGTGGACGTGCGGCGGGCGGCGTACCTGGCGGTATTTGCCGGAGCGGCGGGACATACGTATGGCAACGGCGAAGTGTATGAGTTCTACCATCCCAGAAATCCCGGCGGCGGGCCGGTGTCGGGGTGGCATGCGAACATGGATTGGAAGGATGCGCTCAAGCTGCCGGCGTCGGGGCAGGTGCAGTATGTGCGCTGGCTGATTCTCTCGCGGCCATCGCTGGAGCGGGCACCGGATCAGAGCTTGATCGCCGGGGAAGTGAGCCAGCGGGCACTGCAGCGGGTGGAGGCGATTCGCGGCGGGGATTCAAGCTGGGCGTTCGTCTATCTGCCTTCGGGTATCGACAAGGTGACGGTGAATACCGGCAAGCTGGAGGGGACGAAACTCACCGCGTGGTGGTATGACCCGCGGACCGGAGCAGCAAAGCCAGCCGGGCAGCTCAGCAAGACCGACACGCACGAGTTCGCGGCACCGACGGATGCGGACGTCCCGGCGGCCAATGCCGACTGGGTGCTGGTGCTCGACGATGCGGCGAAGAACTACCCCGCGCCCGGCACGCACAAGTGAGGCGTTGAGGGCGGGGGCGTTTCGGCCTGCGATGCCAGAGAACCCTCGGGCTTGCCAGTGGGAAGTCTGGCCGGGCTGCGTTCGCCATGGATGAACGCTGCCCGCGTGCGTTCACTTCCCGGGCAACAAAATATCTTTCATGGCGTGGAGATCTGGCATGCGAAAAAACATGGCTTGTGCGGTGGCGGGATTGCTGGTGCTGGCCGTGGCCTCGGCCGCGCGTGCTGCCGGCGGCGTGACCGTCAAAGAAGAGCAGGTCACGATCCCCACCTATCTCCTCGGGCCTGCGGAATCGGACCCGCAGTTTTATTTCGGGGGCAACTCGCAGGGGGCGCAGCACCGCATCTATCCCTATCCCGCGTACGACAACCTCACCAGCGAGAAGGCCGACAAGTCCTACAAGATAGTCTATCTGGAGAATGAATACGTGAAGGTGGGGATTCTTCCGGCGATCGGCGGGAAGATTTTTTCGGCAGTCGACAAGACCAACGGCTACGACTACTTCTACCGCCAGCACGTCATCAAGCCGGCGCTGATCAGCCTGCTGGGGGCGTGGATTTCCGGCGGCGTGGAGTGGGACATTCCGCACCACCACCGCGCCACCAGCTTCCTGCCGGTGCAGTACACAATTCAGGAAGGCGCCGACGGCAGCAAAACCTGCTGGGTCGGCGAGCTGGAGCTGCGCGACCGCACGCGCTGGGCGGTGGGGCTGACGCTGCATCCGGGCTCGTCGGTGCTGGAGACGTCCTTCCGCATGACCAACCGCACGCCGCTGCCGGTGTCGATGCTGTGCTTCTCCAACGTCGCAGTCAGCGTCAATGACAACTACCAGGTGATCTTTCCCCCCACTACGCAGCATGTGACCTATCACACGAAGAACCAGTTCACGACCTGGCCGATGGCGACGGGACGGTTCAACAACGCGGACTTCGGCACGGGCACGGACGCGAGCTGGTACAAGAACCACATCGGGTCGATGTCCATGTTCGCCTGGAACTTCACGGACGATTTCCTGGCGGGCTACGACCACGGCAAGCAGGCGGGGACGATGGCGATCGCGGATCACAACGTGGTGCCGGGAAAAAAATTCTGGACCTGGGGGACGGGGCCGGGCGGCAAGGCGCAGGACACCCTCCTGACGGACACCGACGGGCCTTACATCGAACTGATGGTGGGGGCTTATTCCGACAACCAGCCGGATTATTCGTGGCTGGCCCCGTTTGAGACGCGGCAGTGGACGCAGTACTGGTATCCGTTCCGGGACATCGACGGCGCGAAGAACGCAAATATCGAGGCGGCGGTGAACCTCGAGGTGAAGGAGGGCAGGATCCGGCTCGGCTTTTATGCAACGCGTTCGCATCCGACGGCCCACGTGCTGCTTCGCTGGCATGATCAGGCGCTGATCGACGAAGAAGTGACGATCTCCCCCGGTAAGGCGTACGTGAAAGAGGTGCCGCTGCCGGCGGGCGCGGACGAGCATGACCTGCGGGCGACGCTGCTCGACGGCGGGCGCGAGCTGATTTCCTACGCGCCGGTGCGCCTGCAGCCCGAGGCGATGCCGTCGCCCGTGACGCCCTTCGCCGCACCGGCGGACATCAAGACCAACGAAGAGCTGTACCTGGCGGGCCTGCGGAACGACCAGTTCCGCGCGCCGGGGGCTTCCAGCGATCCGACGGAGCCGTCCGGGATGTCGCGCGTGGATCCCTACTGGCAGGAGGCGCTCAAACGCGATCCGGGGGACATCCGGGTGAACACGGCGCTGGGGATCGAGTGCATCCGTGGCGGGCGCTTTGCGGAAGCGGAGGCCCACCTGCGGGCCGCCGTGGCTCGCGCGACAGACCGCTACACGACCCCCAAGGATACCGGTCCGCTCTATTATTTAGGACTGGCGCTGAAGATGCAGGGGAAGCTGGAGGAGGCGTTCCCGGCATTTTCCAAGGCGACGTGGGGCGCGGCGTGGAAGGGTGCCGCGTATCTGGAGATGGCGGAGATCGCCTCGACCCGCGGGGATTATGGGACGGCACTGGACTACACGCGGCAATCGCTGACGTGCAACACCGAGAACGTGCGGGCGCTTGCACTCGAGTCCGCGATGCTGCGCAAGCTGAAGCGCAACGACGAAGCGCTCGCGGCCGCGGCCGCCATCCGCCGCATTGATCCGCTGAACGTGCAGGCAACCGTCGAGACCCTCCAGGCGAAGCTGG
>CALCHA010000115.1 GCA_937901265.1 uncultured Phycisphaerales bacterium | reverse complement strand
GCTGCGAGAGGCGTGAGGTCTTGGCCCAGGGAACGCCGACGCCCGCGCATTGGGGATGTTCCTGGAAAAAGGCCACCTGCACTTCGAGCTTCCGGGGAAGCCACAGGTCATCATGGTCAAGGAAGGCGACGTAGCGGCCCTGCGCTTGGTCGAGTCCGCGGTTGCGCGCCGCACCGACGCCCGCATTGGGCTGGGTGATCACGCGGACGCGCCGGTCGGCGATCTCCGCCAGCCGCTCGGCGGTGTGGTCGGTGGAGCCGTCGTTCACCACGAGAAATTCCACCTCCGGCAGGGTCTGCGCCAGCGCCGAGGCGAGCGTCTCGATCACCAGATCGGCGGCGTTGTAGGTGGGAATGACGACCGTGACCAGCGGTACACTCACCAGGAACCTCCGCCACGCGCCATGTCCGGACCCACCGCGCCCATTCCGCTTGTTGTGTTCATATCGCCGGCTCCGCCCCGGCATCGGCCATCATCAGGTACTCGTCGGGCGCTTCAGCGAGCGCGTCCTGTTCATCCCGCAGGTACCCGATGAAGGCAAACTGCACGAACAGGAACATTTCGGAGGTGTTCCAGACGCCCAGCAGGAACGACTCAAAGACGCTGATCACGAGCACCATGAGCATGCCCGCGGTCGCCACGTCCGCCAGGCCGGCATGGGGGCCCAGATCCGACCGCCGCCGGACGATGCGAAGGACGCTTCCGGCGTAGCAGAGGGTGGTCAGCAGTGCGGGAATGAAGCCGACGAGGCCGTAGTAGGCAAGTGCCGCGAGGTAGTAGCTTTCGGCATAGCCCGTGCCTTGGTACTGAGCGCCAAAGAGGGGGTTCTGGCGATAGATGTCGATGAGCGATTCCCAGGCCCCGGCGCGTGTATTTTCGGTGTTCAGGATGTGGGCGATGTTGGCCGCGGCGTCGGGGAAGTAGGGCAGGGCGATGAGCACCGCCGCCCCGACGAATATCCCAGCGACCACGAAGCGGTCCACGTGCGAGCGGTAGAGCGCTGCGACGCCGACGAGCGCCATGAGGACCCCGGTCCGGGATCCCGACCAGATCAAAAAGACAATCAGCAGGCCGGCGGAGGTCCAGAGGAAGGGTCGCCACCACTTTCGCACCTGCGGGGACTGAGCGAGAAAGAGGGTGGGGATCAGGAAGAGTGCGCAGGCCTGCCCGACATACTGGGGGTTGGGGGTGATACCGTAAAAGCGGCCGGTGTAGGAGGAGGCGGGGTTCATGACCGTGTGGTAGACGTTGGATATTGCGAAGAGAAAACCAGCGAAGGCGAAGCTGCCGCAGAGTGCGTATCCGTCCTCGAAGGATTGGAGGGAGCGTCCGACGCCGACGACGAGTGTGGCAAGGAGGAGGGCGTAGGAGATGAGGCTCAGCAAGCTGCGAGCGGCGGAATCGCCGTTGGCGTAGAGACGCACGCACATCCAGGCTTGGAGGATGACATAAAAGACGAGCCCGGCGCTGACGAGATGTCGCCGCCAACCGCGGGAGGACTGGATGAGCGGCACGAGGAGGCAGACCACAAGGAGGACGGTGAATTCCCTGGTGTGGGCACGGATGATGGAAAGGGGAAAGGGAATCTGGAGGTATTCGAGGGCGGCGTCCTGGCGCAATTCGCCGGCGGCGTAGGTGGAGACGTAAAAGAGCAGGCCCAGACAGACCCACCGGGCGGACCGCACACGAAACTGCAGGACGCAGAGGATGAACATGACGCCCACGCCCGCGAAGCCTTGGGGGCTGAAGAGCAGCGTCCACAGGCTGTTGAGATATCCGTATACCGAATCGGTCTGCATAGTGCCCTGGTCTGTTACCGCGAAGAAGGGCAGCTTATCAAATGCCCGCCCTATAATGAAAGCCGAGACGCAGCGCAAACGCAACCGCGGCGGTCGCTCGGCGCGCTGTCGGCCTGATTTCTTGTCGGACCGATCGGGGAGGGAATTGAGGGGCCTCATTTCACGCGGCGGGGCGGGGCCGCTACAATCCTGCCATGTTGGCCAAACGGATCATTCCCTGTCTTGATGTGGACCGCGGGCGCGTGGTGAAGGGGGTGAAGTTTTTTGATCATGTGGATGCGGGGGATCCGATCGAGCAGGCGATTTTTTACGATCGCGGGCATGCCGATGAGTTGGTCTTTTATGACATTTCTGCGTCGCATGAGGGGCGGGGGATCATGGCGGAGGTGGTGCGGCGGGTGGCGGAGGTGGTGTTCATGCCGATCACCGTGGGCGGAGGGATTCGGACGCTGGAGGATGCGACGGCACTGATCCAGGCGGGGGCGGAGAAGGTGTCGGTGAACTCGGCGGCGGTGAAAAGGCCGGAGCTGATCCGGGAGATCTCGGCGAAGTTCGGGCGCTGCGCGACGGTGCTGGGGCTGGACGCGAACCGGGTGAAGGATGGCGACGGGATCGAGCGGTGGCGGGTGTTCGTGAATGGGGGGCGGGTGGATACGGGGGTGGAGGTGATGGCGTGGGTCAAGGAGGCGCAGGCGCTGGGGGCGGGGGAGATCGTGCTGAACGTGATGAACGCGGATGGGACGCAGGCGGGCTATGACCTGGAGATGACGGCGGCGGTATCGGAGGCGGTGACGATTCCGGTGGTGGCCAGCGGAGGGGCGGGCTCGCCGGAGCATATGTTGCGCGTGCTGCAGGAGGGGAAGGCGGACGCGGCGCTGGCGGCGTCGATTTTTCATTTTCGCACTTACAGCGTGGGGCAGGTGAAGGAATACCTGGCAGAGCGCGGCGTGCCGATTCGGCGTTGAGGGTTTCCCCCCCGCTGCTCACGCGCGGCTTTCGCCGGCGCCGGCAGCGTTGCCTGGGGCGCCGACGCCTTCGACGCGGCCGATCAGTGCGATCAGCTCCCGCACCTGGCGATTCAGCGTTTCGATGGGCAGATGCTGCTGCAACGCCTCTTCGATTTCGGCGGCGGCATCGGTGATGGGCATGAGTCCAT
>CALCHA010000114.1 GCA_937901265.1 uncultured Phycisphaerales bacterium | reverse complement strand
CAGACCTGAACACGAAGCAACGAAGGGACGACCAAGGGCACGAAGGCGCAGAGCGGAGAGGCGCGATCCCTCGAGCAGCGGAACGTTTCCAGAGAAACGCGGCCAAGCTCCACCCGGCATCTTCGTGAACTTCGTCCCCTTCATCACTTCGTGTTCAGGTCTGGATCATCGATGGAGGACGTTTCCGTTCCTGGATAAGGATGTGTGGAATCTTGAGCCGTCATGGAGCGTGGCTCGCCGCGGTGCCGCGCTAACACTCCCTCACGGTCGTGTGTCGGAGCGAGAGCACTGTCGAAACGGCCTTGCAATGGGCTTCCCGGAAAAACGGGCACGCCCCTGCCGCGGGCCAGCGCGCATGGCTTTCCTCCCGCCCCCGCGCCCCCGTACAATTCCCCCTGCAAAGCCCGCGTAAACGGATGGACCTCCCCATGGCCAAAACCCCCTCGCCTCCCGCCTTTTCCCTCGAGTTCGAAAAGCCCATCCTTCAGCTCGAAAAAGAGCTGGCCAACCTCGTCAATCTCCAGGAAACCAAGGATGTCGACTACGCCGCCGAGATCAACGGGCTGCGCACGCATCTCACGGCGCTCTTGAAAAAAACCTACCAGAACCTCTCCGCCTGGGAGACCGTGCAAGTCGCACGCCATCCGGCCCGCCCGCAGACGCGCGATTACATCGACATGATCGTCAAGGATTTTGATGAGGTTCATGGCGACCGGACCTACGGCGACGACAAAACGATGGTCACCGGCATGGGGCGCATCGGGGGGCACAAGGTCATGGTCGTCGGCCACCACAAGGGCCGCGACACCAGGGAGAAGATCGCCTGCAACTTCGGCTGCGCCCACCCGGAAGGCTACCGCAAGGCCCTTGCCAAGATGCAGTTTGCCGAGAAGTTCGGCCTGCCGGTGGTCACCTTCATCGACACCCCCGGCGCTTATCCCGGCATCGGCTCGGAGGAGCGCGGCGTCGCCGAGGCCATCGCCGTCAATCTGCGCGAAATGGCACGCCTCAAAACCCCCATCGTCTGTCTGGTCATCGGGGAGGGGGGCTCCGGCGGTGCGCTGGGCATCGGCGTGGGCGATCGGCTCGCGATGCTGCAGTACGCCTGGTACTCGGTGATCTCCCCCGAGGGCTGCTCGGGCATCCTGTGGAAAGGGGGCGCCAACGCTGCCGACGCGGCCGAGGCCCTCAAGCTCACCAGCAAGTCGCTCAAAGAGCTCGGTGTCATCGACGAAATTCTCGAAGAACCGCTGGGCGCCGCCCACCGCAACCCCCGCGCCGCCGGCGACAGCATTGAAAAGTACGTCGACAAAACCCTCCGCGAACTCAAACGCCTCCCCCTCGACAAGCTGGTCGACGAGCGCTACGAAAAACTACGCAAGCTTGGGACAGACGCCGTCACCGCCTGAAGACGACCGATCGCCCAACGACGCATCGATGGCAGGGTTCCGCCGCGGTGCACGACGCTCTCCCCGGACGCGCGAAAAATTATCTTGCGGCTGCGGAAGCAGCTCTTATAGTTTGTTTCGTCCCCACCCCTGCCGCGCGAACCCACGGAGCGACCATGCAGCCTCCTGCCTGTTCCCCTCGCCTTGCTGTCGTCGGCATCCTGCTTCTCGCCAGCGTCGCCGGCTGCCGCACGCTTCCCGAGAGCGGCGTGAACACCTTTGCCACCTCCACCTCGACGCTGCAGCTCGCGATCAGCTCCGCCGGCAACGCCGCGGTGCAGGATCTCGCCACGCTGCACACCGACACCCCCGCTTCCAAAGCCGCCGCCCAAGCGCTTTCCGAGGATCTCAAGCAGCAGTGGGACAAGCGCCTCCGCGTCATGGCGGCGATGAACACGTACGCCGCCTCGCTGCAGAGGCTCGTCGACGCCGGCAAGGCCGGGCAGCAGAATGCCGCAGCCTTCACGGGGGCCTTGCGGGAACTCGTCACCGCCACTCAGATGCTCGATCCGGCCGCCCCGGCCATCGACCTCGCCCTGAACCTCAGCAGCCGCGTCTATGGCGAAATTGCCGCCGACATCGCCGCCGGTCGGATTGCCAGGGCGCTGGCGCAGGCCGACCCCATCGTTGCCGGCACCAGCGCCATCATCGCCAGCGACCTCCTGAATCTCCGTTCCATCGCTCTGGAAAAACGCCGCACCGCCCTCAGCAGTCTGCAGACCGCCCAGATCCTCGGCGAGTTCCGTTCTCTTAATCACTTGCGCGACGCCGCCGCCACCGCCGCCTTCAGCAGCGACACACCCACTCCCGCCGCCCTGGATCAGCTGCAAAAGATCCAGCAAATGATCATCACTCTTTCCAACGACCCCGCCTACCTGCAGTACCTCGCGTCCCGTGACCAGATCAACCAGCTCTTCAAATCGCAGACCGACCTGCTGGATCAGGCCTCCCTCACCGTGGCCGCATGGGCCAGGAGTCACCACGAGTTGCTCCTGGGCATTGAGCAGAAAAAGGCCCCCTCGCTCCAGCAGCTCAGCACCTTCGCCAGCGACCTCTACGACATCTACAAGAAATACCGCGAAGCCCGGAGCACCCCATGACCGCGCAGGACTGGATCGACAAAGCCACCGCCCTCCTCACCCGCGCCCGCGCCGCGGCCGCCGCCAAAAAGACCGACGCCCTCCGCGCCAGCGCCGAGGATTGCAGCGACTTCATCGCCACCCGCACCCTCGCCTGCCCGCAGGACGTCGTCGACGCCGTCTACGGTGCCCAGGTCGAACTCTCGCAACTCATCGTCGCCACCGACGCCGGCTCGATCAAATCACGAACCACCCAGCTCGACGCTTACCTCCAGGACCTGCAGCGCATCGCCGCGCAGAACAAAAAAGATGCCGACCGCATCAGCTTCTCCTCCGCAAAAAAAGTCGTAGATGGCCTCACCGGCATCGTCAAGGACGTCAACTCCCTTCAAACGTCGCTGACCGCGAACGCCACCAGTGACACCCAAATCGCCGCCGCCGCGGGGGACCTCCTCGCCATCGCCGGCCGCCTCACCGCCCTGCAGAGTCAATTCGCCGCTCTCGCCGATTGAGCCGCGGCTGGCCTCTTTATGCCGCTTTAAGGTTCTTGCAGCATGTTCGGGCTATTTCCGAACGCTATGCGGAGACGTGTCGAACCTGGAGCCCCGCCCGCTTACCGCCCCGTCTTCAGCGGGTTCAGCGAGGGATCCGCGGAGCCCACCGCTTTCACGTGGTATTTCTCCTCCAGCCGCCCGACGATCGCCCGCTGCAGATCCAGCGCAAAGCGCGGATTCGCGGCATGCACGCTCTGCTCCGAAGGCCGCGTGGAACTGCCCGCCGTACCTCCCGAGGTGACCATGGTTCCGGCATAGACCGTCACGCGCGTCGAGCCCTGCCCGGCCGCGGACGTTGTGACGGTGGCGGCGCTGCTGCTGGTGGACAGGTCGAATGCTCCCTCATTGGGGGAGGTCCGCTCGCGCGCCACCACCAGCTTCCACTCCGGCACGAGGTCCATCACGGTGGCATTCACCTCGCTCACCGCCGCCGGCAGGATCAGCAGGGAGCCATTTTCCGACACATCCTGATCGACGATGGGCTCCACCGAGGCGCAGCCCGCCACCCACAGACACATCGCCGCCGCCACCATCCGCATTTTCCGCATGAGATTTCCCTGTTCAAACCTGTTTTGCGGATTGTAACCCCCTTTCCGCACCCCCCGCCCGCATCCGTCCCAAAAACCCTGCGTTTTTACCCAATCCCCGCCCCGCGACCTTTTCAGGACCCCCGTCATCCCGGTTAAAGCTTCCGCACCGCGACGACGATACGATCCGTAGATGTGAGCGGCAACGGCCCTTCCCCAGCGCCCCGATATTCCCCGGCCCGTTGCCCCTCACCTCTTTTTTTCTCCCCTGACCTTCCCCCGGTGAGCCCATGGCCAAATCCCCGGCGATCGTTCTCTCCTCCGGTGGCCTGCGCTCCCTCGTCGCCGCGGGCCTCGCCGCGCGCGAATACCGCATCGCCCTGCTCCACCTGCAGGATGGCCGCATCCCCTCCACCCAGGCCGCCGCCGCCTTCGCCAAACAGGTGGAACATTTTCAGCCCCTCAAAAGCTGGTCGGTCGCCGTCCCCGCTTTCCGCCAGATGGCCCTCCCCCTGGAAAACGCCGGCGTGATCCAGTCCACCTCCTCCGATCCCTACAGCCCCCTCATCCCGATGCGCGACCTGCAGATCCTCTCCATCGCCGCCGGCTTTGCCCGCCAGCTGCGCGCCGAAACCCTCATCTGGGGGGCCCAGTTCGACCAGAAACAGACCGACGCCCTCGCCAAAAACATTGAACTTGTCCAGGTTTTCAACAGCCTGATGGACGTGCAGACCCCCGACAGCCCCCTCACCCTCCGCACCCCCCTCATGGGCCTCGAAGACCACCAGGTCATCGAGCTGGGCTACCAGATCGGCGTGCCCTTCAACGCCAGCTGGACCTGCCAGATGGCGCTCGAAAATCCCTGCATGAGCTGCCCCGCGTGCGCCCGCCGGACCCGCGCGTTTCGCATGGCACAGCTCGCCGACCCGCTCGTCGTCAAAGGGAAATCGCCCGCCCACGCCGAAAAAGCCCCGCCCACCCCCCGCTGATTCCCCCCTCCATCGCCCCCGGCGCGTTCAGCCATTGCCGCCCGGTGCCGCGGGCGTGACGTAACGCTGCTGATACCACGCCAGCCAGGTCTTGGTATCCGTGGGAAATTTCTC
>CALCHA010000113.1 GCA_937901265.1 uncultured Phycisphaerales bacterium | reverse complement strand
ACTACCGCACCTTCAAGCCGGAGCGCGACGGGCTGTTCTGCGCCCGCATCTTCGGGCCGATCAAGGATTACGAGTGCCTGTGCGGCAAGTACAAGCGCATGAAATACCGCGGTATCGTCTGCGAGAAATGCGGCGTCGAAGTGACCACATCCAAGGTGCGCCGCGAGCGCATGGGCCATATCGAGCTGGCGTCGCCGGTCGCCCACATCTGGTTCCTGAAATCGCTGCCGAGCCGCATCGGCATCCTGCTCGATATGACGCTCAAGGACCTGGAGAAGATTCTCTATTTCGAATCCTACGTCGTTGTCGAATCCGGCCTGACGCCCTTTAGCGTCGGCGAACTGCTCTCGATCCGCCTGCTCCTCCAGCAACTCCTCGCCGCCGATCCCCACCTCCTCATCGCCCTCTCGACCACCACCGACACCGGCACGGCGCGAGCGCGCGAACTCTACCCCCCCGCCGGCGCCCTTCACGACCCGCGCATCGCCTCGATCCGTTTCCCGCTCGATTTCTCCTTCGCCGTCGAAGCTTTTTTTGAGCGCCTCCGCCCCGACGCCGTCGCCCTCGTCGAGCTGGAAACCTGGCCGAACTTCCTGCACATCGCCGCCTCCCGCCGCATCCCCGTCGCGGTCATCAATGGCCGCCTCACCGAACGCTCCTTCCGCCGCTACCGGCTCGTCCGCCCGATCACCGCCTGCATGTTTCGCAAGGTCGCCTGGTTTGGCCTGCAAACCGCGACAATCGCCGCCCGTTTCCGCGCCCTGGGCGCGCCCGGCGAGCGCATCGCCATTCTCCCCACGCTCAAGTATGACGTCGCCGACCTCGCCGACACCCACCCCGGAACCGCTGCCCTCGCCAACGCCATCGGCCTGCGGCCCGAGCACCAGCTCTTCGTCGCCGGCTCCACCGCCCCCACCGAAGAGATCCCCCTCCTGCAGATGTATCAGGCGCTGATCAAAAAGCACCCCCACCTCCGCCTCGCCATCGCCCCCCGCCACCCCGAAAGCCTCCCGCAACTCCTCGCCGCTCTCAAAGACGCCGGCCTCACCCCTCGGCTGCGCACGCAGCACCCCGATCCCCCGCCCGCCGCGGGGTTGCCGCCCGGCCTTGGGCCTTCGCAGGTCGTCGTCCTCGATACCCTCGGCGAACTCAAAAAGCTCTACGCCCTCGCCACCGCCGCCTTCGTCGGCCGCTCCCTGGTTCCCCTCGGCGGCAGCGACATGATTGAAGTCGCCGCCCTCGCCAAGCCCGCCTGCTTCGGCCCGCACACCGCCAACTTCGCCGAAGCCGTCGAACTGCTTCTCGCCCACCATGCCGCCCAGGTCGTGACCGACGCGGCAACGCTCACCGCCACCGTCGACCAGTGGCTCTCCCACCCTCAGGACGCGGCAAAAATGGGCCAAGCCGCGCGCGAGGCCATCGTCACCCACCGCGGATCCACCCACCGCTACGTGCAAAAACTGCTGGAAATGCTCCCCGCCCGCTGAACACCGCCACGCGGTCCGCGATCCCCGCACCTTCCTCCCTCCCTCAAAAATGCAAAATGCACTCGATCGCCACCACCCCGATCCCCAGCCAGGAGACAATCAACACCACCGCCGCCTTGCCCATGTCTGCACCCGTTTCAAGTCCGTGACAACCGCCCTTTTATTGCTCCATCGGCCAGCCTGACCGGTGAGTTAACCGCTTTCTCTCCCCCACTCCCCCACCCGCGGCGAAACGTCCACCCGCCCCCACCTCAACAATTCCCATGCCACCGCAGCCGCTCCGTGCCGCAGTGCCTCTTCGTTGCGGCGGCGGTGAATCCCGCAGCTCCCCGTTCCCATTTGCCTTTCGACGCGCGGGCGTTTGAAATATCCCCATGCCGACCGCCCCCACTATCGACCGCCACGCACTTCTC
>CALCHA010000112.1 GCA_937901265.1 uncultured Phycisphaerales bacterium | reverse complement strand
GCATCGTCGGCGTTGATGACGGAGGTGGGGAAGCGGCGGGGCGTTGATTCGAAGTACATGCTGCCCCTGACGGTGGAGGCAGGATTGCTGGCGGTACTGATGGTGGGTCTCAATGGGTGGCGGGGCGGGGAGGGGGCGGTGCGGGCGGAGTTGTTGTTTGCGGCGGCGTACGCGATGGGGCTGCAGAACGCGACGATTACGAAGATTTCCGGCGCGGTGGTGCGGAGCACGCACTTGACGGGCGTGGTGACGGATCTGGGGATCGAGGGGGTGCAATTCTGTCTGTACCTGTTCGACCGGCTGCGCGGGCGGTGGTGGGAACGCGCGGGGCGCGTGCTGCGGGTGTCGCAACGGCATCCGTCGGCCCTGCGGGTGGCGCTGCTGGCGAGCATCTGGGGATCGTTCGTGACGGGGGCGACCATGGGAGGGGCGGCCTATCTGCACTGGCATGGGTGGTCGCTGCTGGCACCGATCTTGTTTCTGCTGGGGATCGTGGTGCAGAGCAAGCGGGCGCGGATCGCCGACATTCGCGAGATGGATTTGCTGGGGGATCCGGAATTAAAGCTGCATGGGCTTGTCCACTCGCTGCTGCCGCCGCAACTGGGGATCTATCGGGTGACGCATGACCGGCGAGGCGGGGGGCGGTCGCCGAATTTCAATTTATGGATTGAGCGGATACCGGAGGAGAAGCTGGCGGTGATTCTGGTGCTCTCGCCGATCATCAAGTTTGACAGCAACGCGATCATGGACCTTGAGCGGGCGATGAACCGGCTGCATGAGCGCGGGCGGCGGCTGATCGTGGCGGGGGTGAATCCGGTGCAATACAAGAAGCTGGCGCATGAGCACCTGGTGGAGCGGTTGGGGGTGGAGAATGTCTGTCCGGATCTGGAGTTCGCCATTGCGCTGGGGGTGGATGTGGTGCGGGAGGCGTCGAGAGCGGGGCGGCAGGGCAGGGCCGTTGACGGTTGACCGGGTTCGGGGGATTGGTCTAGCATAGCAGACTCGTGATTCGTACCTGCGGAAGCGGGTGCACCGGTTTGAGTTGGAAGGCAAAGCTACATGGCGAAAAAGACGGTTGCGCAGATGGATGTCAAGGGGAAGCGGGTGCTGGTGCGGGTGGATTTCAATGTGCCGCTGGAGGGGGAGATGGTGACGGACGACCGGCGGATTCGCTCGGCATTGCCGACGATCAAGAGCATTATTGACCGGGGCGGGAAGGCGATTTTGATGAGCCACCTGGGGCGGCCGAAGAATGGGCCGGAGAAGAAATTTTCATTGAAGCCGGCGGCGGAGAAGTTGAGTGAGCTGCTGGGCAAGCCGGTGAAGCTGACGGAGGATTGCGTGGGGCCGACGGCGGAAGCGGCGGTGGCGGGGATGAAGGAGGGGGATGTGGTGCTGCTGGAGAACACGCGGTTCCACAAAGAGGAGGAGAAGAACGAAGCGGGGTTTGCGGGGCAGCTGGCGTCGCTGGGGGATTTGTATGTGAATGACGCGTTTGGCACGGCGCATCGGCAGCATGCGTCGACGTTTGGCGTGCCGGAGAAACTGGGGGCGGGGAAGCGGGGGATGGGCTTTTTGATTGCGAAGGAGCTGAAGTTTCTGGGGGATGCGGTGGAAAAGCCGGCGCGGCCGTTCGTGGCGATTTTGGGCGGGGCGAAGGTGTCGGACAAAATTGCGGTGATTGAGAATCTGCTGTCGAAAGCGGACACGATTCTGATTGGCGGGGCGATGGCGTATACGTTC
>CALCHA010000111.1 GCA_937901265.1 uncultured Phycisphaerales bacterium | reverse complement strand
CTCAAAACTTGAAACTCGAAACCCGAAACGCATCACCCTTTCACCTGGCCAAACCAACTCTCCAACTTCAAGTACCCCTTTTCCACCATCTCCCCCAAAAACCGCGGCAAGTACCCGGTCGGCTTCAACGTCGGCCCCACCATCTTCAGAATATCCCGCGTCTCCACCTCGCCGCTCGTCGGATGAATCCCCAGCACCTCGGACAACTGCGACACCACCCGGCGCCCGTTCGGCAGCCGCTCCTGCTGCACGATCAAGTGCAACGCCGACGCAATCTGCCGCCGCACCGCCGCCAGCGGAATGTCCGCCCCCATCAACACCATCGTCTCCAGCCTCGACAGCGCATCGCTCGTCGAATTCGCATGCAGCGTCGTCATGCTTCCCGAATGCCCCGTATTCATGGCCTGCAGCATATCGATCGCCTCCTCCCCGCGGCACTCGCCCACGATGATCCGGTCCGGCCGCATGCGCAGCGCATTTCTCACCAGATCCCGTGTCGTGTATTTCCCCGTCCCCTCCGCGTTCGCCGGCTTGGTCTCCAGCGACACCACATGCTCCTGCTGCAGCCGCAGTTCTGCTGAATCTTCGATCGTCACCAGCCGCTCATTCGCCGGCACAAATCCCGACAGCACATTCAGCAGCGTCGTCTTGCCGCTCCCCGTCCCGCCGCTCACCAGGATGTTCGCCCGGTTCCGCACGCACGCCGTCATCAACGCCACCGCCGCCGGCGTCACCGACCCCCACTTCATCAGGTCCTCCACCGTCACCCGGTTCTGCGGAAACTTTCGGATCGTGATGCAGGGCCCTGCGATCGCCAGGGGCTCAATGATCGCGTTCACCCGGCTCCCATCGCGCAGCCGCGCATCGACCAGGGGCTGCGAGCGGTCAATCCGCCTCCCCAGCGGCGCCACGATCCGCTCAATGATCGACAGACAGGCCTCCTCCGACGGAAACGTCTGCCCGATCTTGCTCACCCGGCCCCCGCGCTCGATGTAAATCGCAAAGGGATTGACCACCATGATTTCCGTGATCGATGGCGATCGCAGCAAATCCTCCAGCGGCCCAAGCCCGAAAATGATGTCGTACAGCGTCTTCTTCACATACGAAATGATCAGATACGCCCGCACATTTTCCAGCATCTCCTCCAGCACACCCCCCGCCGCCCCGACAAATCCTCCCTCCACCACCTGCTCCACATTCGTCGGCAGGGGCTTGCCGGTGAAAATCTGCATGCGGTTGAGCACCCGCACCACCGCCTGCTCCACCGGCCCCTCCAGCTCGGTGTTCACGCCCAGCCCATGCCACTCCGCCGCGATCCGCTCCTCGCTGCTCATCTTTCGGATGACCCAGTCATTCACCCGCATCTTCAGCGCCTGCCGCGCCAACACCCCGGTCAACTCGCTCTCAAAAACCTCCCGCCGAAAATCCGCCAGCAGCAGGTCATCGATGATCCGGTTCAGTTGATCCGTGCGATTCGCCGAGACATCCGTCGCCGTGAGCGCCCCCAGCCGCAGGTCCAATCGCCGCAGGACGTTGGCATGCAGGACGTTGAGCAATTCCCCCACCTGCTCATGGACGCTTCCGCCCGCCGCCGTGCCCTCCGCCTCCGCCTCCTCCAGGGTGAGCACAAACTCCATCACCTTCAGCGCCGCCTCCCCCTTGAAAATCACCTTCTGTCCGGCACTCACCTCCTTCCCGTTGACCTCCACCCCGCTCGCCCCGGCAAACACCTCCAGTTCCCAGCCCCCCTCGGCACGCTCCACCTTCACGTGTCGCCCCGACACAAACCGCGATTCCAATTTCACATCGCAGCCCGCCTCCCGCCCCACCAAAAACCCACCCGCCCCCTCAAAGCCCACCCACTGCCGATTCGTCAACGTATTCTGAACCACAACCCGCATCAAAGGAATCCATTCGTCATTCGATCACTCGTCATTCCGATTTCATTCGTCGTTCGTCATTTTTCAGTCGTCGCCGCCGCCTCTCCCGGCGGACACAACAACAGCGTCACCGGCTGCCCCCCCATCCCCCCCGCGCGCAAAATATCCCCCGCCTCCGCCTCCGTCACCGCCAGCGTCACCGTCTTGGCGTTGCTCCCTCCGCCCGACTCATACTGATCCGCCGCCGTCACCTGCGCTCGCGTCCGACTCAGGCTGTTGCCCACCGCCACCACCCGATACGCCTGCCCCTTGCCCACCAGCCCCGCATCATAACTCACCGCCGCCCGCGCTCCCGGCACCGCCGCCGCCGACCCCGAGACATCCGCCCGCGCCACCATCAGTTTCACATAATCCCCCGGTATCACGATCCCCGGCACCGCCGCGATCGTCAACGCCCGGTAGGGCTCCTTTAATTCCAGCGTCCCCACCGCCGCCAGGTCCCCCAGAAACACCGGCTGCCCCGCCGCGATCCCCCGACTCACCCGCTGCCCCCGATACCCCGCCTTCCCCGCCGCCTCCAGCGTCACCCCTCCCAGCTTCCAAAACTGTGCCGGCACCTCCACGACCCGCAGGTCCCGGTCCACATCCAGCACCG
>CALCHA010000110.1 GCA_937901265.1 uncultured Phycisphaerales bacterium | reverse complement strand
CGGCACCACCAGTCCCTCTTCCTCCAGCACCCGCGCGCCATACAGCAGCAGGTCCAGATCGATGGTCCGCGGCCCGTTGCGCACCGCGCCTGTCCGATCCCGCCCCAGCTCACGCTCGATCCGCAGCAACGCCGCGAGCAACTCCCGCGGTCCCAGCTCTGTCTCCACCGCCGCCGCGCCGTTGATGAACTTGCCCGAGCCCGCAGGCGCATCCACCGGCTCGGTCTCCCGGAAGTCCGCCACCGCCACCACCCGCGTTCCCGGCAAGGCGGCCAGGCGCGCCAGCGCCCCGCGCAACGCCGCCTGCCGCCGGCCCTGGTTGGACCCCATCGCCACGTATGCTCGTTCCATCCGCACACCATAAACGCTCCGCGTCCCGCCACGCAAACGCTCCTTCCGCATCCCGCGCCGCCGCGCCCTTGCATTCCCGCCAACCTCTCGGCATGATGCCCCTAAACCTGAATTTTCATCTTTTGCGGCCTTCTCCCACCCCTGACGCTTCTCCTCTGACTGTGCATTCGCCCCCTCGTCGTGTCCCTGCGGTTCCGTTTACACCGCAGACCTTGATCGTTGCCTCGATTGGGATGCTATGCTGATCGGCGTCCTTCTCCCCACGAGCTCTTTCGCTATTCACGCCACGCGCCGGCCCACCTTTTATCCCCGCCCGGCCGTCCTTGCCCTCAGGAGTGCCCCGTGAAGATCACCGATGTCACCATCCAACTCGCCCCCATGGGTCAGGACCGCCTCCGCGGCTTCTGCTGCATCACCATCGACGGCTGCTTCGTCGTCCGGGATATCAAGATCATCCATGGCCCCAATGGCCTTTTCGTCGCCATGCCCTCCCGCAAAATCATGGCCACCTGCGCCCAGTGCCGCGGCAAAAATCACCTCCATGCACGCTTCTGCAACCAGTGCGGCACCACGCTTCCCGCCATGGTCCCCGCCGGCGAACGCGTCAAAATGCACTGCGACGTCGCCCACCCCATCAACGCGGAATGCCGCCACATGATCGAGAAGGAAATCCTCGCCGCCTACAACAACGAGTTCCTCCATTCCCAGCAACCCGGTTATGTGGCCAAACAAATCGGGGATGGGGGCGACCCCATGACGCCCGAAATGCTCCCTCACTCCTGACGGGGCGGTGGGGGGGAGACGTTCGACGTTCGACGTTTTGAGTTTTAAGTGTCCCCCCTTACCATTGCGCGCATGCAATGCAACATCGACAATGCCGGTGCCCGCTTCCGTCGCGTCTATGGCATCATGGCGCTGCTGGTCGCCGCCATGCTCGCCGGCCTCGCCTGGTGGTCGGCCACCTGGTGGCTCTGGATCATCGTCGGTGCGGCCGCCGCCGCCGGAATCTTCTGCCTCTACGAAGCCCAGAAAAAGTGGTGCGCCCTGCGCGCCATGGGCCTCAAAACCCCTCTTTAATGTCTCTCTTCTGACTTCTCAATTCTGACTTCTGACTTCTAAAATGCCCCCCATCTCCGCCTGTATCATCGCCAAAAATCAGGCCCAGCGCATCCGCCTGGCCCTCGACTCGCTCACCTGGTGCCACTCCATCGTCGTCGTCGATTCCGGCTCCACCGACGCCACTATCGAGATCTGCAAAAGCCACCCGGGCCCCGCCGGCCGCGGTGTGAAAATCGTCCAAGAGCCCTTCCGCGGCTACAACCCCCAGCGGCAATTCGCCGCCTCCCTCTGCCCCACCGACTGGGTCCTCCTGCTCGATGCCGACGAAGAGGTCTCCGACAAGCTTCGCGAGGAGATCCTTGGCCTCACCGACCAGCGCCTCGCCACCGCCGCCATCTTTCAGATGCCGCGCAAGAACTACATCGCCAAACGCTACGTCCGCTGCTGGTCTCCCGATTGCCAGACCCGCCTCGTTCACAAAAACCGCACGGTGTGGGCCGCGCAATCCGCCCCCGAAATCCGCACTCCCAAGTATGGCTTCGCCACCCGCAACCTCCGCCACCCCCTTCTGCACAACCGCCTCACCCCCTTTTCCCCCAAAGATTTCTGCGACGGGCCACGCATGGAAGAGCACGCCCGCATCCTCGCCGACGCCATGCAAGCCCGCGGCAAACGCGCCACTCTCCTCGAACTCCTCACCCGCCCCGGCCTCACCTTCCTCAAATACTACCTCCTCAAAGGCGCCTTCCTCGACGGCCGCTTCGGTCTCACCATCGCCCTCAAATCGACGATCGGCGCGACGCTCAAATACTCCGTCCTCTACGGCCGCGAATTGCCGAATGAGCCCAAGCCGACCGATAATCCGCCCGCCTCGTGAATAGGAATCGCCCGGAGTTCACGCTTCACTCACGGGGCAAAAACGAAGCGAGACCGCCAAAGCGGTCCCGCCTCACGTGGTGAACTGAAAATCACTTGGACTTCATGGCGCTGCCTTCCAAGAGGTAAATCACGTTGTACGCCTGCCCGCCATAAGGGTTGGGAAAACTAACGAGCGTCTTCACCTTGGCGTTGCTGCCAAACTCGACATGGGCATCGCCGAAAAGACCGTTCTCGCCCGAGTTGTTCGCGTGCGGGATCGAGATGACGTCGTAAATCTTGTCCGACATGAGCCACAGATCCTTGGGCATCTGCGTTATCTTGGTGTAGGCTGCGCCGACGAAGGTTCCATCCACATTCTGTGCCGCCGAGCCTGTGACCAGAATGTTGGAGTGCGTCGGGTTTTCGCCCATGTGAAGCTGGTACTGGTATCCGGCGTGGTCATTAATCGGGTTCAGGAAGTCGTAGGGATTCGTCGTTGAACTGGCGGGCTTGTTGTAGCTCCAGGTCGGATTGCTCTGCCCCGGACAATAGTACACTCGCGGATCCGTGATGATGGCGTTGTCCATGCAGAGCAGTTCGCGCCAGTGCGTGGTCTCCGTCGATCCATTCGGAAACACATAGGGCCCCACACCCGCTTCGCCGCGGCGCATGTAGTGATACGCTGTCACGCCGCTGGCATAACCATAACTCTCGTGATGACGCCCCGTTTCCACCGGCAGGTCATTGTTGAATTCCACCGAGTAGGTCGTCAGCGCAATGCCGATCTGGTGCAGGTTGCTCGCACACGCGGTCTTTTTCGCCTGCGCTCTCGCTCGGCCGAGGCTGGGCAACAGGATCGAGATCAGCAGTGCAATGATCGCCACCACCACCAGCAGCTCGATCAGCGTGAAACCTGAACGACGACGTTGCATGGCATACCTCTTCAAATGACTTGCAGGTCCGTTGACGTTCAGTACTTTAAGTTCAACGCCGCCGCACGACGCGGTCATTTTTGACAGCCGACCTATCCATTCTGAACCTCCCCTCGCAGTCCCCACGTCGTTAGGCTATAGTCTGTCGACGCATGTTAAGTACCGGTTGCGTTCGCCTTTTCAATCCCTCCCCGGAGAGCCCATGCGGCGCGTGCTTGTTGAATCCAGCTACGGTTCCATCTGGCGAGAGATCATGGAGGGCATCAGCTTCTATGTGCGGTCGCTCCGCGACCCCTGGCAGGTCCACTGCGTCACCACCCCCGAAATTCCCGACGGCATCGCAAACTCGCCCGACGGACTCCTCTGCATCCTCACCAGGCGCCAGACGGAAATGCTCGATTGTGTCCAACGCTCCCCCGTCGTCGCCGTCAACATGCTGCGTGACCTCACCCCCGACCTGCCCTCGGTATTGTCCGATCATGCCGCCATCGGCCGGCGCGCCGCGGAATATTTCCTCGCCCGCGGGTTTCGCCGGATGGCGTTCGTCGGCGTTCATCGGGACTGGGCCGACCAGCGCCGCGACGGCTTCGTGAAATGTCTCGCCGCACAGGGTATCGTCCCGGAAATCCTCTCCTTCCCCATGGCCGACCTCGATTTAAACGCCCTCGCCAAGCCGGGCGCCCTCCGCAACGTGAAACGCTGGCTCGCCTCGGTCACGTTCCCCGCCGCCATCTTCGCCGGCGCCGACTTCATCAGCCGCGCGCTGCTCGACGCCTGCCGCCAGGAACGCGTCCGCGTTCCCGACGATCTCGCCCTGCTCGGCGTCGATGATGACGCCGCCATTTGCGAATTGTCGCAGGTTCCCCTCTCCAGCATCCCGCAGAACCTGGCGCGCATCGGCTTTGAATCCGCGCGCCGCCTTGACGGTCTCATGACCCGCCCGCGCAAGGCTGCTTCCCGCCTCCTCATCCCGCCGCGGGAAATCGTCGTCCGCCGCTCCAGCGATATCATCGCCGTCGAGGACCCTCACGTCGCCGCCGCCCTGAAGTTCATCCACCAGGCCGACCTCCGCCACCTCTCCATCAAAACCCTTCTGCAAAGCGTCCACGTGTCCCGCCAGTTCCTCGATCGCTGCTTCAAGCACACCCTCGGCCAGACCCTCAGCGAACGCATCCGCATACGCCGCCTTGAAGAGGCCCGCCGCCGCCTGCTCCAGACCCGCCTGCCCATCCACCGGATCGCCCGCGCCGTGGGTTTTTCCCAAAGCGAAAATCTCACCCGGTTTTTTCGCAGCTGGACCGGCCTTCCTCCCTCGGAGTATCGCAAGCGCCTCGGCACGCCTTTCTGAGCTCTCGCCCAGGTTCGCCCTTTTGTGGCATTAAATCGTCCCCATCGCCGTCTTTCTTGCTAGCTCACCCTTTTAAATGTTCGGAGACCTTTATGAAGCCTCACTTCGCACTCCCCCTGGCCATGGCCGTTCTCCTCGCCGCCGCCCCGGCCTTCGCGCAGGAAAAATTCACGCCCCCCGCCACCCCGCGCGTCACCTACAACTTCAACGCCGGCTGGAAGTTCTTCAAAGAAGACGCCGCCCCCGTCGAAAATGCCCAGGATCCCGCCTTCGATGATTCCTCCTGGCAGTCCATCTCCACCCCCCATTCCTTCAACGAAACGGATTCCTTCCGCACCATCATCTCCCACGGCGGTGGCGACCGCGGCGCGTGGAAGGGCACCGTCTGGTACCGCAAGCACTTCACCCTCCCCGCCTCCGCCAATGGCCAAAAGGTCTTCATCGAGTTCGAAGGCATGCGCCAGGCCGCCGACATTTTCCTCAATGGCAAGCAGGTCGGCCTCTCTGAAAACGGCGTGACCCCCTACGGCATCGACCTCACCCCCTCCCTCAAATCCGGCGACAACGTCCTCGCCCTCCACCTCGACAACCGCACCACCTACAAAGAAAAAGCCACCGGCACCACCTACGAATGGAACGCCAACGACTTCAACCCCGATCATGGCGGCATCAACCGCCCCGTCTGGCTCCACGTCACGGGCAAGATCCACCAGACGCTCCCGCTCAACGACGGCCTGCAGACCACCGGCATTTACGTCCACGCCGGTGATTTCGACATCCCCGGCAAAAAGACCACCGTCACCATCGAATCCCAGGTCGCCAACGAAACCGCGGACCGTGCCACCGTCGGCCTCACCGCTTACATCGTCGACGCCGACAACGTCGTCCGCGCCAAAATCTCCGCCGACCCCGTCGATATGGTCGCCGGCGAAAAAACCGTCATGCAGACCGCCGTTCCCCTCGCCGACGCCCACTTCTGGTCCCCCGATGATCCCTACCTTTACCACGTCTACACCGTGCTCACCGTCGATGGAAAGCCCGTCGACGTCGCCGACACCACCACCGGCTTCCGCAAGACCGAATTCAAGGGCGGTGCCGGCACCGGCGGCATCTACATCAATGACAAATTTGTCTACCTCAAGGGCTTCGCCCAGCGCTCCAGCAACGAGTGGGCGGGCCTCGGCGGGGGCTACCCCGAGTGGATGCACGACTGGACCATCAAGCTCATGCGCGACGACCACGCCAACTACGTCCGCTGGATGCACGTCTCCCCGCAGCCCGCCGATGTCCGCGCCTGCGACAAGTATGGCATCGTTCAGCTCTGTCCCGCCGGCGACAAAGAACGCGACGTCCAGGGCCGCCAGTGGGACCAGCG
>CALCHA010000109.1 GCA_937901265.1 uncultured Phycisphaerales bacterium | reverse complement strand
GTCGGCCACGGCATCGGCACCCGCATGCACGAAGACCCCAAAGTTCCCAACTTCGTCAACGACGAGTTCCGCAAAAAGGGCGACTTTTACCTCCAGACCGGGATGACCCTCGCCATCGAGCCCATGGTCATCCTGGGTGCCCCCGACGTCGTGGTACTCGACGACCGCTGGACCGTCGTCACCAAGGATTCCACCCCCGCCGCCCACTATGAACACACCATCGCCGTCACCCCCACGGGCTCTGATGTCCTGACCGACGGCCGCTGATCGAACCCCTTCAGCCGGCGGGCCCGCCCGCCGTCATTCTCTTAAGGATCTATCCCATGCCCAAAGCCGACGCCCTCCGAGTCGAAGCCACCGTCCTCGAGTCCCTCCCCAACGCCATGTTCCGCGTCAAACTCGAAAACGGCTCCGGCCACGTCATGATCGCTCACGTCTCCGGTAAAATGCGCATGAACTTCATCCGCATCCTCCCCGGCGACCGCGTCACCGTCGAGCTCTCCCCCTACGACCTCGCCCGTGGCCGTATCGTGATGCGCAACTAGCCCATGGGCCCGCGGCCCGCCGGCATTGCATAGCGCCGGCCTAACGGGCCGAACAAATCCCCCGCCTACGCACATCCCATGCCATGTTAAAAATTCCGGCTTCCCTTTTTTCGATTCCCTTGTTATGCTTTCCGATTCGCCGCGCTGCACCGAGCTGCCGACGTTAAGCCTTTACCCCAACCTAATCGGTGCCCGTGGCTATTTTCTTCGTCGGCAGATTGGAACAGGGAGCATCCCATGAAAGTTCGTTCCTCCGTCAAACGCATCTGTGAACATTGCGTCATCGTCAAGCGTAACGGCGTCCTCCGCGTCATCTGCAAGGCCGACCCCCGCCACAAGCAACGTCAGGGATAATCTTCGTCCCATAGCCCCGGCCTTGGCCGGGATTTCACATTCTTGGCCGGATCCCTCGAACCCGCATCCCGCGGCTTAGTGGTTTCCAGTCGTCACAGGAGCACCCCTCCATGCCCCGTATCGCCGGTATCGACATCCCCCTTGACAAGCAAATCCGCATCAGCCTCCGCTACATCTACGGCGTCGGCCCGGTCAATGCGATGGTCATCCTCAAAGAGGCCAACATTGACCCGCTGAAAAAGGCCCGCGAACTCAACGAAGACGAGGTCGGCCGCATCGTCGGCATCATCGACCGCTCCTACCCCGTCGAAGGCGCCCTCCGCCGCCAGATCCAACAGAACATTCAACGCCTCAAGGACATCCAGTCCTATCGCGGTTCGCGCCATCGCCGCTCCCTCCCCGCCCGCGGCCAGCGCACCCGGTCCAACGCCCGTACCCGCAAGGGTCCGCGCAAAACCGTCGCCGGCAAGAAGGGCGTCAAAGAACTGCACGGCTAACGCCGGGTAATCGGTAAAGGGTAATTGGTAATTGGGGCGACCCAGTCACCAAAACCCAATTACCAATTACCAATTTCCAATTACTCCCCTCGGGTCAGGACTAGCCGTGCTCGTCGCTCGGCCCAATCCGTAAGAGCCCACTTTCCAAGGACTGAACCATGGCCAAAGCTGGCAAAAAGAAAATCCGCAAAAACGTCATCAAGGGCATCGCCCACGTCAAGGCCTCCTTCAACAACACCCAGGTCACCATCACCGACGTCAACGGCGAAACCCTCGCCTGGGATTCCGCTGGCACCGTCGGGTTCAAGGGCGCCCGCAAGTCCACCCCCTTCGCCGCCACCCGCGCCGCTGAACAGTGCGCTGCCAAAGCCAAAAAGTATGGTCTTCAGGAAGTGGAAGTCCGCGTGAAGGGCCCCGGCTCCGGCCGTGAATCCGCCATCACCGCCCTGCAGAATTCCGGCCTCAAGATCACCGCCATCGAAGACAACACCCCGCTCCCCCACAACGGCTGCCGCCCCCCGAAGAAGCGCCGCGTGTAACCGTGTCGTCAGAAGAGAGAAGTCAGAAGTCACAAGGACTTCCGACCCCCATCTTCTGACTTCTGACTTCTGACTTCTTCTCCGCTCCGTGTGACCAGATGCTCCTTCGAGCGATAATCCACCGGGCGTTTACGAAAGGATAAACCCATGCGTATCCGTTGGCGCGGCCTTGAGCTGCCTACCCGTGTTGAACCCGATATCCACCTCCTTTCCGATACCTACGGAAAGTTTATGGTCGAGCCCTTCGAACGTGGCTTCGGCACCACCGTCGGCAACTCCCTCCGTCGCATCCTGCTCTCCTCCCTTGAGGGCTCTGCTGCGGTCTCCATCAAGATTGTCGGTGCTGAGCATGAGTTCGCCCAGCTCGAAGGCGTCATGGAAGATGTCACCGACATCATCCTCAACCTCAAAACCCTGATCATCTCCATGGATGGCGATCAGCCCAAGACGCTCACCGTCGCCAAGAAGGGCCCCGGCGTCGTCACCGGCGGCGACCTCGTCGGCGACGCCTCCATCACCGTCCACAACAAAAACCAGGTCATCGCCACCCTCACCAACGACCGCGAGTTCAACATGGAACTCGAAATCCACAAAGGTCGCGGCTTCGTCACCGCCCTCGAAAACACGGCCGAAGAGCAGATCATCGGCATCATCCCCATCGATTCGGTCTACTCCCCCGTCACCCGTGTCCGCTACAAAACCGAAGACACCCGCGTCGGGCAAAAAACCAACTACGACCGCCTCATCCTCGAAATCTGGACCAACGGCACCGTCACCCCCGAGATGGCCCTCGTCGAAGCCGCCAAAATCCTCCGCAAGCACCTCAACGCCTTCGTTCAATACTTCGACTCGGGCGAGTCCCTCGATGCCGAACTCCCCGACAATGACGTCATCGCCACCCCCCAGATGAACGAAGAGCTCCAGAACCGCCTCAACCAGCCCATCGCCTCCATGGAACTCTCCGTCCGGGCCTCAAACTGTCTCGAATCCGCCAAAATCCACACCCTTGGCGATCTGGTCAAAATGACCGAACCCGAACTCCTCAAGGTTCGTTCGTTCGGGAAAACGTCGCTCCGTGAAGTCAAACGCAAACTCCAGGACCTCGGCCTTTCGCTCGGCATGACCCTCGGTGGCGCGCCTGCCCCCGCTGATCACGCCGCGGCCGGCGCCCAGTAACCGCTTCTGACTTCGAAATTTCTTCTTTCTGACTTCCTAACTTCGGTGCCCCCATGCGTCACAGAGTCGTCGGCCGCCGCCTGTCGGTGACCCCCTCCCACCGTCTCGCCATCCTGCGAAACCTTTCGCAGTCGCTCATCGAGCATGGCGAAATCAAGACCACCCTCCCCAAGGCCAAAGAGCTCGTCCGCTTCATTGAGCCCCTGATCACGCAGGCCAAAAAGGGCACCCTTCACGCCCGCCGCCTCGTCATCTCTCGCCTCAATGACCGTCTGATGCCCGATGCCGCCGATCCCGAGATGCTCGCCGACGACACCGTCGTCCAGAAGCTCTTCAAGGAAATCGGCCCCCACTTCAAGGATCGCGAGGGCGGCTACACCCGCATCGTCAAGACCTCCCAGTGGCGCATCGGCGACGCCGCCGATCTGGTGATCGTCCAGCTCGTCGGCATCGCCAAGACCCAGGCCAAGGCCAAGCCCAAAGCCAAAGGTAAGGGCAAAAAGAGCGTGCCCGTCACCGCCTGAATTGCCTCTTCCCCGGCGTAGTGCCGTTGCCAAACAACGACCAGCGCCCCCTCTGCAGACTCCGCCCGCTTATTCACCGCATGGATCCACAGATTTCTCTGTCGGTCCATGCGGTTTTTTTGTACACTCGTCGCGAATCCTCCTGAACCATTTCATAAAGGAGATTCGAATGGCCAAGGACAGATGCGCTGCCAACAACTGCAAGGAACTCCCGCTCAAGAACGACACCCTCTGTGCCAATCACCGGCGACTCAAAACCAAGGCCGACGAACTCGCCAAAACCCAGAAGGCCCAGGAAGAAAAGCTCAAAAAGGAAAGCCAGGCCAAGAAGGACGCCGGCGTTCTCCTCCAAGCCAAAAACGCAAAACTCGCAACCGACAAGGCCGCCAAGATCAAGGAACTCGCCCCCCTCTGGAACGCCCAGGTCAAAGCCGTCGTCACCGCCGTCTTGAATCTCCGCCACGCACATCCCACGCTTCATGGCATCAATGCCGGCTCCAACAAGGATGAACACGGCCATGACCTCCCCGTCATCCCCGGCGGCACCAACAACCCCATCACCTTCGTGCTCCCCTCCAACACCCTCGGCCTCACCAAGGCGGACATTTACCACGCCATGAGCGGCTTCGAAGGCTCCGATTCCGGCTCGTTCAAGTTCCGCGTCTCCGACGTCTTCGTCCACGGCCACTGAGCCGCCCACCGCTCCACAACCACCCGCCCGCGCTCCCCCTCGAGCGCGGGTTTTCT
This sequence comes from uncultured Phycisphaerales bacterium, assembly GCA_937901265.1. Classification (GTDB taxonomy): domain Bacteria; phylum Planctomycetota; class Phycisphaerae; order WQYP01; family WQYP01; genus CALCHA01. Next base: position 580 of record CALCHA010000109.1, on the reverse strand, counting down.
TTTTGCCGGTACCTCGTTTGCATCTCTCAGGTGCGTCTCGTTCGGAGGATACTGGCCATGGTCCGCAACCCCCGCGACATCGACGATCCCCCCGCAAGCCTCCCCCCGCGCCTCTGCGACCTCTGCAACAGCCCCTGTCACGGGGCGGGTTAAAAGCGGCCAGTGTGGGGCGGGTTGACCGGGGGGCAAAAGCAGCCAGTCGGTCAGGGGGATATATACATCAGGAGGCCGGCTGGAGACAAGGGTCGGCGGGCGTGGGTTCCTGCTTTTCGGGTTTGGAAGGACGTTCCCTGGCGGCGGATGCCTTGGCGCCGGATTCCCTGGCGCCGGCTTCCTGGCCGGCGCGGTCCTTGAGGCGGTAGCTCCGGCCGGTGATCGAGAGGATCTCCGCGTGATGCAGGAACCGGTCGAGGATGGCGGTGGCGGAGGGCACATCGCCCAGCAGTTTGCCCCAATCCTCCAGCGGACGGTTGCTGGTCATCATGGTCGAGCGGGTCTCGTAGCGGCGCAGGATGATCTCAAAGAGGCATTCGCCCGAACGCCTGGGGAGCTGCTTGATGCCCATGTCGTCGATTTATGT
>CALCHA010000108.1 GCA_937901265.1 uncultured Phycisphaerales bacterium | reverse complement strand
TCGCTGGTGCAGTTGTTCTTCTTCTGGGAGCTGGTGGGCAGCTCATCGTTCCTGCTCATCGGCTTCTGTAATTTCAATCGCGGGCCGGCCATGGCGTCGGTCAAGGCCGTCATCGTCAACCGCGTGGGGGATGCATTTTTTCTGGTGGGCATCGGCCTGCTGGCGCTGCACGCGGGCGTCTCGAACCTCGCCTTTTATGATGCCAACGGCTCGCCGGTGCTCGCGAGTGCAGTCGCGGCGGCATCGCAGACCGCACTGCTGAACCCCCAGCCGCAGTCGATCCTGGAGGATTTTTCGCGACTCGCGGTCGCCTCCGATTCCAGCGCCTTCCTCTTCCACCATTTTGGGCCTTCGTTTTTCGGGCTCACCTGGCTGACCTGGGCGGGACTCTGCATCTTCGCAGGGGCGGCGGCGAAGTCGGCGCAATTCCCCTTCCACGTCTGGCTGCCCGACGCCATGGAGGGGCCGACGCCTGTCTCGGCGCTCATCCACGCGGCGACAATGGTGGCCGCCGGCGTGTTTCTCGTCGCGCGCGTTTACCCGATCCTGACCATGGACGCGCGCCTGGTGATCGCCGTCATCGGCTGCGTCACGCTGGCTCTCGGCGCACTGCTTGCACTGGTGCAGACCGATATCAAACGCGTCCTCGCCTACTCCACGATCTCGCAGCTCGGTTACATGATGCTGTTCCTCGGCAGCGGCGGTTACGCGGCGGGGCTGCTGCACCTCTTCACCCACGCCTTCTTCAAGGCCGGCCTCTTCCTGGCCGCGGGCTCGGTGCTGCTGGGACTGCACCACGAAACCGACATGCGCCGCATGGGGGGCCTGTGGCGCCGCCTGCCCATCACCGCCGCCTGCGCGCTCCTTGCCATATTCGCCCTCGCCGCCGCCCCCTGGTTTTCCGGTTCCGTCTCCAAGGAACTTGGCATGGCCGACGTCTATGCCTATGCCCGCGAACTCTCCCTCGGCGGCGGCGGACAGGCCCGTTTCGCGATGGTCCTCTTCTGGGTCCCCGTCGCGGCCTCCTACCTCACCGCGTTCTATGGCTTCCGCTGGTGGTGGCTGGTGTTCGGAGGCAAGGCACGCGATGAAGACCTGGCTGAGAAAGCCCACGAACACGCCCTGATGACGCTTCCCCTCATCCTCCTCTCCGGGCTCTCCCTGGCCATCTGGTTCGGCCCCTTCTTCGGAGTGGAGTCCCTGGTGGGCAAAAGTCTTCCGCCCGGCGTGCCCGTGGTGAGCGGTTCCGACGCCATCGCTGCACAGATCTATCCCTGGATCGGCTATGCGTGGCTGGCCATGGCGGCGGGGCTGCTGGTCTATCTGCGCGGGTTCAGCCTCGCCGACCGTATCCGCCGCTGGCCGCTGGTCAACCTTGTCTATGCCTGGCTGCACGAGCGGATGTTTTTCGAGGAACTGTACGAAGGCGTGGTGGTGCGCCTCGTGGTAACCGGGGCCCGGGTCGCCGCTTTTGTTGATCGCTGGGGGGTGGATGCGGTGGTCAATGGCGTGGGCTACCTCGTCCGCGGCATCGCCCGGGTGGTCAACGCCCTGGATGTGCGGGTGATCGATGGGGCGGTCAATGGCATGGCCGCGGCGGCGTCGGCAGCCGGCCGCGGAGCGCTCGCTCCGCAGGGCGGCCGCGTGCGCATGTATGTCCTGGCGATGCTCACCGCGCTCGTCCTGGCCGGCGCTCTGCTCGCGGCGCTCCTGTTCAAAAATTGAGCGCCCGGGCCATGGACGCGGCAGCGGTCGCAGAAACCACGCATTTCGGCGAGAATCCTGCCCTTTCGATTCTGGAGAATTCTGGCGTGGCGCGATCGAGTTACCGGGAGGCGGCGGGGGGTGGACAGGCGGCGCCCACCTTGTCGGGGCGCATCGCGCAGTGGTTCGACGACCGCCCGCAGATGCCCTACCTCATCCCCTTCTTTGCCTACGTCGCCCTCATGGCTCCCGGGGGCATGTTCGGCCACGCCTTCGGTCTCGATTGGGAAGCCCTCTGGAAGCAGTACCATCCGCTCATCTACGCCATGGAAAATCTCCTCGCCGCCTTTTTCCTCTGGGCCTTCTGGAACCATTACACCCGCATCCGCTGGACCCACCTCCCGCTCGGGGTCATCGTCGGGCTGTTCGGTACGCTCCTCTGGATCGGCATCGAGTATTTCGATCAGCACATCGGCTTCTCGAAAGTTCCCGACCCTGCAACCTTCTACAACCCCGACGTCATGCTGCCCGTCGCCTGGCATCGCTGGGCCTACCTCGCCATCCGCGTCGCTTTCCCCTCGCTGGTCGTGCCCTTCATGGAGGAGCTCTTCTTCCGCGATTTTCTCATGCGCGCCCTCGTCCGCGGGGCGCGCTTCCAAGACGTGCCCGTCGGCACCTTCACCTGGTTCAGCTTCATCGGCATGGCGCTGGCCTTTGGCGTCAACCACGCCGCGCAGTGGCCCGAGGGCATCGCCTATGGCCTCCTCATGGGAGCCCTGCTTGTCCGCACCAAGTCTCTTGGTGCCTGCATCGTGGCCCACGGCGTCACCAACTGCACGCTTTACCTTTACGTCATTTACAGCGGCGACTGGCAGTTCATGTAACCCGCCGCCGCGAAGTCTGTTGCAAGGAAACGCGATGATTTCGGTTCTCCATCTGGGCCTCGGTGCCATTGGCAAGGCCACCATTGAGGCGCTCCTCGCCCAGGGCAAGTCCGTCCGGGTCGTGGGGGCCGTGGACCTCAATCCCCTCAATGTCGGCCACCCGCTGGCGGCGATCCTGCGACGAAGCGATGCCCCGGAGGTGACGGTGGCCGGCTCCATCGCCGACGCGCTCAAGTGGGCCGGCAAACGTCAGCCAAGCGTCGCAACGGTCACCACCTGCAGCCGCACCGAAGAGCTGCGGCCGGTTGCGCAAGAACTCATCGACGCGGGCATTCACGTGGTCTCCAGTTGCGAGGAACTGGCATGGCCGACGCTCCGCGCCCCGCGAATCGCCGCCGCTCTGAATCGGCGCGCCAAGGCGAAAGGCGTCGCCTTGCTCGGAACCGGCGTGAACCCCGGCTTCGCCATGGATGCGTTCGCGCTGGCCTGCACCGCGCCCTGCACCTCCGTGCGGCACATCAAGATCATCCGCAGCCTCGACGCCTCCAAACGGCGCTACCAGCTCCAGAAAAAAATCGGCGCGGGCATGACCGTTACTGAGGTGAAAAGGCTCATCCGCACCGGCCAGATCGGCCATGTCGGCCTGCAGGAATCGGTCGCCATGATCGCCGCCGGCCTGGGCTGGAAGCTCGACGCCATCCAGGAAAAGTTCGACCCCGTCGTCGCCGATCATCGCGTCCAGTCCGAGTTCTTCCAGATCGAGCCCGGACGCGTGCGCGGCATGTGGATGCGCGCCGCTGGTATCGTGGCGGGTAAAAAGCGCATCGACCTCGACCTTTTCATGGCCTTCGATGCGGACACCTTCGACGAGGTGATCATCGACGGCGACCCCAACCTGCTCGTCCGCACCAAGAGCGGCTTCCCCGGCGAATCCGCGACCATCGGCCTCCTCGCCAACTGCGTGCGCGTCATGCCCACCCTGCAGCCCGGCCTGCGCACCATGCTCGATGTCCTCCGTGTCCGCGGCGTCGGTGCTTGACCGGCCCCTCTCCCATCTAACGCCCCTGCGGCCGTGCCAGGAATCCGGCGAGAAATTGCGGGTCGCGCCAATCCCAGGCCCGCTCGGGGTAGGCGTCGATGTTCTGCGGCTGGTTGTTCCATTCCTGTGCCCGGTTGGCCATCGCCCCCTCCCCGTGGATCAGCACGCTCACTGCGATCAGCAGGGTGGTCAACATCACTGCCGCACCCGATGGCCGCAGCGGGGCAGCGCTGACCGCCAGGATCGTCACCACCCCCATCCAGGGCACCACATCAAGAAACGCCCGCGGGCCAAAGCAGTGCCCGAACCACCACATCGGCCACGCCGAAATGACGAGCCAGTGGGCAACGATCACGCCCAGGCCCGTCAGCAGGAGCGGGCGGTGGGCGCGCGATTTCCAGAGGCGGACCAGCAGCGGAATCAGTGCAAGCAGCCACGGGCAGAAGATCAGCAGGCCCCGCGCCGGTGAAAAAAGTTGTCCGGCCGCCGCGCCGAAAAAATTCTCCGCCGAGAGGCCGGTGGCGTAGTAGGGGGGCCGCCAGCTGTGATAAAGCGACATCGACCAGGCGCAGAAACCGACAAACCAGACAAGCGCCGTCGGCGCGACCAGCAGCAGCCGACGCCGATCCTGAAACAGCAGGTAGAACAGTATCGCGGCGATCGAGAGGGCGGCGATAGGACGGGTTATGTAAAGCCAGCCAAGTAGCGTGCCCAAAAGCAGCGAACGCAGCGGCGTCCTGCGGGCGATCA
>CALCHA010000107.1 GCA_937901265.1 uncultured Phycisphaerales bacterium | reverse complement strand
GGGTACGACTGCTCGTAAATGTGCGGTCACACATCGGGGCGAGCCGCTGACAGCCTCCCTCCAACGATTTTTTGGGTCCTCCCCCTTCCCCTCTCCCAACTCATCGTTCGCACCCTAATTCATGGCCTGCACCCACCCGAATCGAAGGGGGTCAACACCTTCGCCTCTTTTATCCAAGGACTCGGCCATGCTCACCAACCCCAACGTCTACGGCGGCGACACCCCCTTCCTCCTCGTCCTCCCCAAAGATCGCGAACGCGTCATCCGCTTCTTCGCCGATGCTGGCGTGGCCATGATCCTCCTTACCGAAGGCACCTCCCTGACCCGCGTCGAACTGCCCGGGTGCAACCGCGCCATGGCCATCCGCCTCGTCGAACAACTCTCCCGCCGCTCGCGCAGCGACCTTCGCCTCCCCGAACCCGACGACTCCCCCGACGACCCGATCGGCGGCCCGTTCGTCTTTGCGAATCGCCTCCGCCTGCGAGGCCTCTTGGACGACTGACCCCAGCGCGAGCCCAGAGGGTGGCGGGAGCGCGGCGGGATCGCGCCAGTTTCCCAACCCGCCTCGCGCGGGCCGTGGCATTGGCGGGGGGCGGCCGCTATACTTGGAATCATTGCAGCTGCGTCATTATGGGGCCTTGGCCGCCGGATAAAATCCCTCCCGGTGCGGGCAGGTCTGCGCAACCCATTCTGCCGCCCGCATTTGCCCGCCGTTGCAACCCTCCCCGCCGCGACCAAATTGTCGCGCCGCGGATTTGCCGCTGCTGGCGAAACCGGCTCTTGCCGATAAATACCGGTCCCGTGGCCTCCATTTGGGAGAAGTGCATGTCCCCATCCCGTAAACTCTTAACCCTCCTCACCTTGGCAACCGCCGCCTCCCTCCCCGTGGCCACCCGAGCCGAAGAACCCGTCCACGCCGCCGCCGGCCTGGCCACCATCAGCAAACCCAGCCAGGACGTCACCCTCTCCTTTTCACGCCCTGGAATCGTTGCCAAAGTGCTTGTTCTCAAAGGAGATAAGGTAAACGCCGGAGACCTCGTCGCAGAGCAGGACAGCACCGAAGAGCAGGCCGCTTACGAGGTCGCCGAAGGTGAAGCCGAAGACACCACCCGCGTCGGTGCCCAGGAGACGATCGCCGCGCAGAAGCAAATCGCCTACAAACGCAAAATGGAATCGGGCGTCGCCAACGCCACGGAGCTGGACGAAGCGAAGCTGGACTGGTCGGTGGGGGAGGCCAACGTGAAACTTTCGAAATTTGAGCAGGCGCAGGCGGGCCTCAAGGCCAAGCAGGCCAAGGCCGTGCTGGACAAGACGAAGCTGCGTACGCCGATCTCGGGCATCGTGGAAGACACGATGATCCACGCGGGAGAGGCGTCGGACGCGCAAAACATGAAGGTCCTGCGGGTGGTGAACATTAACCCGCTGTGGATCGACGTACCGGTGCCCTTCAAAAATGTGAGGGGCCTGCAAAACGACGGCCGGGCGACGGTGAAGTTCTCGGACGCGACGACCCGGGAGGGGAAGATCATCAACATTCACTCGGTGGCAGATCCGGGCAGCGAAACGCTGTACGTGACGGTCGAGGTGCCCAATCCGGCGTTGCGGCCGGCGGGGGAGCATGTGGAAGTGACATTTCCGACCGGCGGCAAGGTGGCGTCGGCAGACGTTCACTGAGCGGCATTCCGCGTTGAAGGTAAAGACTCTATGACGATGTTCACGACGATGTCTTCGAGCGGCCGGGCGCAAGTGCTGGTCGACGAGCAGCAGCTTTCGCAACTCCGCGCGGAACTGCAGCGCCGCGGGGTGGAGCTGGACCGCCTGAAAAATGCCATGGAAGTGCTGGCGGCGATCAATGCCCCGGCAAGGTTCATGGCCTCCGCGATGGCCCTGTGCAACGAGCTGGCCAGCCGCTGGAAGGCGGAGCGCGTCGGCATTGGCTTTCTGCGCGGCCGGT
>CALCHA010000106.1 GCA_937901265.1 uncultured Phycisphaerales bacterium | reverse complement strand
GCTCCAGGGGGCGATTTGCCCGGCTCGGTGACTCCGCGACGCACGACGAATTGGTCCGCCGCCTGCGCGAGGCATGCCAGAAAGTCGTCCTTCGGATCGGATTTATGGAACGTCGTCGCCAGCTTTTCGTAGCGCGCCTTGGTCTGGGCGATGAGTTCCTCGGCCTTGGCCCAGGCGATGGGCCGCGTCGAGGCGATGAGACCCACCGGCTTGTTGGGGTGGAGGGTGAATTCGAGTACGCCGGGCGTCCAGAGATCCTCCCGGTCGGGGTAGCCGCGCTGCCGCTCGGCGCGGTAGGTGAAGTTGTACCACCAGCAGGCGTTGGTGGTGAAGTGGTCGGCGTTATGTGCGATGTGCAGCTTTACGGGGCACTCCGGCGCGTGCATGGACAATGCGTCGGAGGTCTGGCTGTCGACGGTCCACCAGGGTCGCTGTTGCAGGCTGATGATTGCGTGGAAATCCCGCCCGGCAAGCATCGGCTGAAGCAGAAGCTTCACCGGGGTGTTTCCGGAGGAGGACACCAGCGTGTAGCGGACAATCACCGTGTCCTGCCCATGGACAAGGGTCAGCGATTTTTCAATGACGGCGTCACCGACCTGAAACCGCCACGTGGGGCCGTGCGCCAGCTCGAAGGAAATGAGGTTTTTGTAACCCTGCGGATGGATGATGTCGGAAAATTCGTCGGTCGAAAGGTCGTAAACGGCTCCAGCGCCCGACGCAGAGGAGCTGTCGGAATCGCCGCCGAGAATAATGGAATCCTCAACGCGGGAGAGGACGACGTAGCGTTGCACGGGCGGTTTGGCGGCGACGACGAGGTAGCCGTGGTATTTCCGCGAGTTGGCACCCGCAACCGTTCCGGAGGCATAGCCGCCCAGCCCATTGGTGGACAGCCATTCGTTGTAAATGGATTGATCAAAGTTGCGGCAGGCTTCGGTGTCGAAGGAAATGGGCAAGTGCTACCTTTCACCAGAGGGTTGATGCGGGCTTTTGATTATCGTCGCGCAATGGAAAATCGCCAATGGTTGGGGCGCCGTCCGGTCGCCCTGAGGCACAAATTGGCACCCGTCGCATCGCCACGAACGGAAACTCGAGCTATCATTCGCCACCGGCCCATCCGCGGCCCGGCACATTCAAACAAGGACGCTCGCCATGCCCGACACGAACGTAATCCTCGCCGCCGCCCACAACCTCGGGGCGCTGGTCGCCACCCACCCGACGATCGCGGCGTACCGGGAAATTCTCCGGCAGCTCGACCTGGATGTCGGGGCGAAGCAGCTGCTGCAGCAGTATGAGCAGCTCATCGAAATGCTGTCGATGAAAGAGCAGCAGATGCAACCGATCGAGGTTGCCGAGAAGCAGCAGTTCGAGCGTCTGCAGCAATCCATTTCCATGAATGCGACGCTGAAGAAGTTTGGCGCGGCGCAGGCGGAGTACATGGACGTCATGAAGAAGATCCAGGAGACGATCAACCAGGGGATGAGCGGGCAGCCGCTGCCGCCGGAGCTGGCGGGTGCGGGCGGTGGTGCGCCGGCCGCCGCACCGAGCAAGATCATTCTTGACACCTGAGCCCAACACCTGAGCAATCGCTTAAAACGCGGATGCGATGACGACCGCGAGCTGTTCGGGGGCGGCGGCGATGGCTGCGAGTCGCGGCGGCAGCGCCCGGCGCCCTGCCGCCGCATCCAGCACCCTCTGGCCCGCCCACTGTGCCACCGCCGCGGTCCAAACCTCGCGCCTCAGGGGCGACAAAGTGTCGTATGCCTCAAGCAGTGCCGCCGCCTTGGCCTGATCGAGCCCGCCGCGCGGGTGCCCGCACAGCATCCACAACGCATCCACGACATCTTCCAACGGGTTGCCGGCATGCAGTAGTGCCCAGTCGACCACCGTGCGAAGCTGGCGATCCCCATCATGCAGGAGCGCGTCCGCCTGGATGTCTCCGTGCGCCCAGCCTGGCTCACCGGCATTCGGCAGACGCAGCGCCGACAGCAAATTCAGTCGACCCTGCTCCGAAAGCCCTTCCAGCGGTGCCCTCTGGAGGGCAGAGTCGACCTGCTCGACGAGTGGCGGCCCAGGATCCGGCAGCTCCACATGTTCCTTCAGCAGCCGATGCATCCACGCGAGGCGCAGCCCCACCTGCGAAATGTCATGGACGGTCATGGCCGCGGGCTCGATGGCGGAACCGCTGGTTACCAAGCTCACCATCAAGTGGTTGCCCTGGGGCCCCTCCCCGACAAAATCGCCGGATCTGCCCGCGACCATCGGCACGACGCTGAAGCGTTCGCGATCCAGCCCGTTAAGCACGCCGGCCGTGAAGGCAAGCTGCTCCGTGCGGAACGTCGGCGGGTAAAGATAGAGCAGGTATTCGTGCTGCTGGGCGGTCATCACCTCATAGGTGGCGGCTTGACGCCCGCGTTTCACGAGACGGAAACGCGCGATGCGCCCGAGCCCGAACTGCCGCGTCACGAGGCCGTTCAAGAGGTAAGTCTGCTGGTGGTCCATAACGCGGGAGTATACGCGGGGGGAGGCGTGTCTCGCATTTTTCGCAAGTGGACGAGGGAAACGGAATTTGCCCGGCAGGCCTTGCCTTCGGGCGTCCCAGCCCCTTCAATTCCCGGATGGAATTTCAGCCTGTCCAACGTCGCGCCCCGAAGCACCCGAGGTATGACGCGATTCATCGCGCACTGCTCACCGGTCTGCTGTCGAACGTCGGTGCCAAGACCGAGACCTATGAGTACCAGGGCGCACGCGGCACGCGCTTCAGCATTTTCCCCGGCTCGGCGCTCTTCAAGGCTGCCGGCCCGCGACCCAAATGGATTGTCGCGGCGGAGCTGGTCGAAACAACGAAACTTTACGCCCGCACGAACGCCGCGGTGCAGCCGCAGTGGATCGAACAGGCCGCTGCCCACCTTGTGGAGCGCACCTATTCCGAGCCACGCTGGGATGCGCAGTCCGCTTCCGTGATC
>CALCHA010000105.1 GCA_937901265.1 uncultured Phycisphaerales bacterium | reverse complement strand
CCTTGGTCCTGTGAAGGGAAGCCTCTTCCCTCGGTCCACCGAGGCGCCAGCCCGAAAGCGACGGACTGCTCTCAGCCCCCCATCGGTCCCTCCCGTTTCAGCAGCTTGTTTGCCTGCTTGAATGATTTGGCCAAATGTGGGATAGTCTGGGTTTCCCCACGGGTGGGGAACTGCATTTGCCCGGGACTTCCCGGCCTACAGGAGAGTTTGCACGTGGCTCATTCGTTGTCAGCGAAGAAACGCATTCGTCAAACCGCCAAACGGCGTTTGCGGAATCGCGACCGGAAACGCGAAGTCCGGCTGGAATTGAAGAAAATGTCCACCGCCATTGCCGGCGGCGACAAGGTGACCGCCACCGAAGAACTCAAAAAGGCCCAGACCGTTCTGGATCGGATTGCCACCCGCGGCACCATCCACAAAAATACCGCCGCCCGCCGCAAGAGCAAACTTGCCAAACGCGTCAACGCCATCGGCGCCGCCGCGGCCGCCAAGTAACAATCCTCAGTCCCCGCCGCGACTCTCGCGCCCCCCGGGCGCATGGCTCGCAGCGGCTGCGGGATGCGAAACCATGAGCGACCGCTTGGTGTTACCCCCCCCACCGTCGGGTGACCTCAAGCGGTCGTTCGTTTCGCGCGCCGGCCTCAAACTCGACGCCGCCCTCACCCTCTTTGCCATCGACGTCGTCGGAACTCCCTGCGCCGACCTCGGAGCCAACGTCGGCGGCTTCACCGACTGCCTCCTGCAGCATGGAGCCGCCAAAGTCTTTTCTGTCGATACCGCCTACGGCGTCCTCGCCTGGATCCTCCGCAAGGACCCCCGCGTCGTCGTCATGGAACGCCATAACGCCCTCCACCTTAGGCTCCCCGAAAAAGTAGGCCTCGCGGCCCTCGATGTCGGATGGACACGCCAACAGAAGATTCTCCCCGTGGCGGCAACGTTGCTCGCAGAGGGCGGTGACGTGCTCACCCTCATCAAGCCCCACTACGAAAGCGACGCCGCCCGCATTCAACGCGGCGTGCTCTCGCAGGCCCAGAGCGAAGAAGTCCTCTGGCGGGTCATGGAGGGCATCGACCCCGGGACCTGGCGCATCGGCGGCGTCATGCGCAGCCCCATCGAAGGCCAGAAGGGCAATGTCGAATACGTCGCCTGGCTCTCACGCCCCACGTGAAACCGCCGCTCGCACGCCGCCCTCAACGGCGAAGGAACGAAGGCTCCATAGGATGTTGACTGGGAGTGGTCATGGCTGCTGATCAAATCCGCGTGGCAGTGGTGGGCGTCGGAAACTGCGCCAACACCCTCCTGCAGGGAATCACCCACTATCGGCGAAATCCCGACGACGCCACCGGCCTCATGCACCCCCTGCTGGGGGGCCTGCGCGTGGGCGACATCCACTTCGCCTGCGCTTTTGATGTCGATGCCCGCAAGGTGGGCAAGCCGCTGGCTGACGCTATTTTTGAGAAGCCCAACAACGCGCGGATTTTCGTGAGGGATCCCGACGATGACGGAGCTCACGTTTTCGCCGGGCCGCTGGGCGATGTGGTCGCAAGCCACCTGACAAACTTTCCCGAGGGACAGCGCACCGTGGTCGCGGACGCACCGAGCGACAAGGCCGCCGTGGTGCGGGCCCTGCGGGAGACCGGCGCCACAGTGCTTGTGAATTACCTGCCCGTCGGCAGCCAGAAGGCGACCGAACTCTATGCCAACGCGTGCCTGGAGGCCGGCGTCGGCATGGTGAATTGCATTCCCGTGTTCATTGCCAGCGACGCCCTGTGGGCCCGACGGTTTGCCGAAAAAGGGTTGCCGCTGGTGGGCGATGATGTGAAATCACAGTTCGGCGCCACGGTGACGCATCGCGTCCTGATGAAGCTGGCGCAGCAGCGCGGAATTGCCATCGATTCCTCCTACCAGTTGAACGTTGGCGGCAACGCCGACTTCCTGAACATGCTCGAACGCGGCAGGCTGGGCAGCAAAAAGACCTCCAAGACCGAAGCCGTCACCAGCCAGGTGCCCCTCGACGCCGAGCACATCCACATCGGGCCCAGCGATTACGTGCCGTTTCTCGGAGACAATAAGGTCTGCTACGTGCGCATGAACATGCGCGGCTTCGGGGGGTTTCCGATGGAATTGGACATGAAGCTGAGCGTCGAGGATTCGCCAAATTCGGCAGGGGTGGTGGTGGACGCGGTGCGCTGCGCGGAGCTGGCCCGCCGCGCCGGCGTGGGCGGGGTGCTGGAGGGGGTGAGCGCCGCCCTGATGAAGCGGCCGCTGAAACAGATGGAGGAGGGTGAGGCTGCGGCGGCGATGGAGGCGTGGGTGGAGGAAAATGCGAAGCGGGAAACGCGAAATGTGACGCCGGGAGGCTGAGGCGGCGGGAAAGCGGTATGGGTGTGCGCGTCCCCCCCCACCGGCATCGGCTGCGGCCGATAGCAGGCGGGACGCCTGCGGTACGCGGGCCCGTCAATACGATTGGGCGAAGATGACCTGGGTGGAGGTCTCTTCGCCGGTGTAAATATCTTTGCCCGGGGTGGCGTTCTCGCCGTTGTAGTCGAAGGGGATGCAGCGGACGGTCGCCTTGGTTTCGTCCTTGATCTTGGCTTCGATTTCGCGGTTGGGGGTGAAGTGGCAGCGGACGAAGCCGCCGTTTTCTGCGACGGTTTTCTTCAGTTCGTCGTAGGTTGCGGCGGTGCGGATGTTGGCGTCGCGGAAGGCCGCAGCTTTTTGGAGCAGCGCGGTCTGGATGGCGTCGAGCTGCGTGCGGAGCCACTCCGCGGTGACCGTTTCACGCTGGATGGTTTCTTTCGAGCGGTCGAGGCGCTTCTTGAGGACGAAGGCATTGGCGTCCACGTCGCGCGGGCCCACCTCGAAGCGGAAGGGGACGCCGCGCTGTTCCCAGTGGAATTGTTTGTCGCCGGGGCGGTTGTCGCGCCAATCCACCACGATGGCCTGGGCGGTGTGCTTGTCGA
>CALCHA010000104.1 GCA_937901265.1 uncultured Phycisphaerales bacterium | reverse complement strand
GCCTTCGGGGGTGTTTTTGTGATAAGCGATGACGGGCCGATGTTGCGGATCGAAGCCGATGAGCGTGTTGTTGTTGATCATGCCGCCCTTGACCGGCACGGGATCCACAATGGTTTCCGGCGAAAGCGTGATGGGCAGTGAGAGTGCCTTTCCGGCGGCATTTTCCCAGTGGACCAGATCTTTCGAGCGCGCGTAGGAGAGATCGTGATTGGAGGAGCAGTCGGGGCTGTTGCGCCACACCCAGGTGAGGTGGTAGAAGCCATCAGGCCCGGTGATCGGGCCCACGGAATAGGCGTTGGATTTGTTCTGCCCATCGAGCAGCGGCTGATCGAGCAGGCGGGACCAGCTTTGCGTGTCCGGGTGATAGAGGTTGTAGATATCGGAGCCGTTGCCCGAGCTGCCGTCGCGGTAGGCGAAGACAAGTTCGTGGGCGGGGCCATCGAGAAAGCGCGGATAGGTGGCGGAGGCTTCGCGGGTGCCCACCATTTTGTTCAAGGGGCTCAGGGTGGAGATATCGCCGGGCGTCGTCGTGCGGTAGTACAGCAGCGGCGCGGCGTGCATATTGCCGGACAGGTGGAGTTGCCCGGCGGAATCGAGGGCGAGGGCGAGATAGTTGTGGGAGTCCCAGGTGGTGGTGGTGGCGGGCTGGCCAGGCGCGGCGGCAGGAAGCTTGTACGTTTTCCATTCGTGCGCGGCGAGCGGCCGCGAGACGACGGTGATCTCGCGGTCAGCGTTGTAGTAGGCGACGTACTGCGTGCGCGTCCCGGGATCAGTCAGCAGCGCAAAGTTGACCGGATACGCGGAGAAAACCGGCGCAATGTCCAGGGCGATCGGGGCGGATTGCGCCCGCGCCGCGAGCGGGAGCTCGGCCAAGGCGATCACGAGACAGAGGGACAGCGGCGATAACGAGCGTTTGGTAAGCATTCACGCATTGTAATGACAGCGCGGCGGCCATGGGAGCGCTTCCGCACAAGACCCCCGCCGCACACCCGTCCACCGTATGGGAACGAGCCCTTACTCGCGAATGCGAGCGATCAGCGTTTCGAGCGCTGCCGTCGTGTGCAGGCCGAGGAAGAACTCGCGGTGCAGCAACGTTTGATTTTGTGCGGCGGCACGGGTGGCGGCGGCGAGCTGGTCGTCGAGCCTCTGCAGAATGCGCGGGGCGTGGGCGTGGAGTTGGGCGTTGAGCGCGTGCAGCCGCTTGAAAATCTGCCGCCGACGAAGCTTCTCCTCGCGGTTCCTGCGCGAAAATAGCACACTCGCGGCAAGGTCGGCAATGATCTGTTTGCGCTCGGTAATGCGCTCCGCGACGCCGGTCTTCAGCGCGGTGAAGGGGTCGATCGCCAGCTGCGGGTTGTGCGACAGGTGGTGGCGGCGGTGCGTGAGCGCGGGGATATCCTCGGAATCGCCGGGCGGGCCCAGCGGGAGCAGCCAGGCGGCCGAAACGCAGGCGTAGGGGGGAACGGTGCCGAACAGATCGGCGAGCAGGCGGTCGGTGATCTGGTCGTAAATTGCCCCGCCGATGCCATGCAGGAAGAGGTCGGCAAAGAAGAGCCGCGCATAGAGCGTGAGCGTCAGTGCCCGGGGGCGAATGACCAAGGACGAATGCCCCAAAACCCAGGAGAGGTCGAGGCGTTCGCCGTGGTGGAGTATCTTCGCGCCGTTCTCGGTCATCTGCAGGGTGAGCCGTTCGCGCGGGGTGCCCGAGGCGTAAATCCAGAAGGGAAGTTCGTAGGTGGCCCCCTCTCGACCCGGGGAAGCCGCGAGGTTGGGCATCGGACGGCTGGGGTTTTTGATGCCTTGTTCCACGCGATAAGCATCGAGGTGGCGGTTGTAGGCAGCGGTCCAGGCTGGGGCGTTGTGGATCCACGCGGTGACAAATTGCTGCCAGAGGGGCCCGGTACAAAGCAGGCTGGTGGGAACGTGGTGCACATGGAGGTTGAGCGAGGCTTCGAAGCGGCGCCGGGTCCGGGAAAGCCAGGGCACGTACGCGATTTTTGATTCGCGAAAGTGCGCCGGATGGAGCGCCGCCAGCCAGAAGGCCATCGTGTCGGTGTGGGTCTGCGGATGCTCCGCCAGCGCCGCGTCCCATGCTTCAAACTGCTCGCGTGTCGGCGCATCGAGGGCGTCAGCGGGGAGCGGGCTGGCGGCAGCGAAATCGATTTGCTGCCGGGACCAGTCGCCCGCGGCAGATTGCACCGGCACCGCGAAACCCTGGTGATCGACCGTGTCGTGATCCACCAGAAGGTCGAAAGCCGTGGCATTGCAGCGCTTCGCCAGTGCGTCGGCAGCGATCACTTTGGCCCAGACGCCGGAATGGTAAAACTCGACCTGGTGGCCGGTGAGAAGGATGGGGCGATTCGGAGCATCCGGCGGTGGAAGCGGGGCACCGATCTGCACGGACCACTGGGTGGCGGCGGCGAGGAGGTGCTGCCGCGCGGTGACTTGCAGTTGATCGAGGGGCTGCTCGAACGGTAAGTTCCCCGCGGAAGTTGCCGATTTACCACGATCAAGAGGTGGGCGAGATGCTCGCACCACGCTTTCGAGCTCCCGCAGCGGAGGCTCGATCAGCACTTCGCCGTGCCGACGGGGAACGATGATCTTGGCAGGGTCGGGTCGCAGCGTCATGCGCGTGGTCAGTCACACACGGCGGCACATTCGGACGACTGCAGGGCGGGGGGATGGTCGCGCACCACCTTCAGCTCCGTGGTCAGCACTTCCAGATAGTGCTGCAGCCGGACGGAAGGATCATCCAGCAGCCCGCCGAAGTGGCGCGTGGCGTCCTTGTAAATGAGCTTCACCGGAATCTCGCGGATGCGCAGGCGATGGGCGTCGACCTGAACCCAGAACTGCATCGGAAAGGCATAACCCGGGATGGTCAGGGTGAGTTCATTCATCGCCGAAACGCGGTGCGCCTTGAAGCCGCAGAAGGAATCGGTCATGCCGCCCGTGCTGGTGACGCCGCGCGGCAGTGGCTCGCCCGTGGTGTGGTTGATGGGCGCGTCGATGAAGCGGAGATGTAGCGACGAGTTCAGCAGTTCGGTCATCAGCCGGTTGATGTTGCGGCGATCCCGCGGCGGAGCTCCCTCGGCGTCGAGGTTCAGGTAGCGGCTCCCGGAAATAATGTCGGCATCGCCCTTGAGGCATTCACGCACGAAAAGCGGAATGCGGCAGGGCTCATGCTGCTCGTCGCAGTCCATGGTGATGACCCAGTCGTAGCCACGATCGGAAGCAAAGGCGAAGGCGTCGATGAGCGATTGGCCGTAGCCGCGGTTTTCCGGATGGGTGAGAAGGTCAATGTGGTTTTTGTCGGCAAGCTCGGCAAGGCGCTCGGGGGTGGCGTCGGTGGAGCCGTCGTCGATGACGAGGACGCGCATGTCCACATTGTGCGCGTGAGCGGAAGCGCGGGTGTACTTGCGGATTTCGCGCAGAACCGGGGAGACGTACTTTTCTTCATTGAAGATCGGAACGGCGATGAGGATTTTCATGAATATACCCCGGGGGCGGAACATCACCCCGGTGGGGCAACGCGAAAGTGTATGCCGCCCAGAGGTGATGTCAAACCCGTATTGACGGCTTTCAATATGCAAAAAGCGGACCTGCAGCGGTCCGAAGGCCGCCGGGGTCTATCAGGGTCCGGAACGGAGGGCCTCAGCGGGGGGATGGGGGGGCGATAATCACTTTGTTGCGGGCCAGCCATGCGGCGGCAAGGTCCGGCCAGACGCGAAGGACGGGGTCGTTCAGCGCCAGGCCGAAGCCGTGGCCGCCATGCTCGAAGATGTGGATCTCCGCAGGGACGCCGGCGGCTTTGCACGCTTCGTAGATGAGCAGCGAGTTCTTGATGGGCACGGTTTTGTCGTCGCCGCCCTGCGCGATGAACATCGGCGGGGTGTCCCTGGTGACATGCTTCTGCGGAGAAAGGGCATCGTAGAGCGACGGATCTTTGTTGGTGAGGGCGTCGCGCGAGCCGATGTGGGTGACGGCAGGATCGGTCAGGTCGATGACGGGGTAGAGGAGGATGACAAAATCGGGGCGGGCGGAGAGGTTGTCGATGGGGTCGGCCTGGCCGGAGCCCGTGGGGGCTGCGGCGTCCATGCGGGCGCTGTCGGCGGCGGTGGCCAGGGCCGCCGCATTGTGCCCGCCCGCCGAGAAACCGATGACGCCGAGCTTGGTGGGGTCGATGTGGTACTCGGCCGCGTGGGCCCGGACGAAGCGCATGGCGCGCTGGGCGTCCTCCAGGGGAATGGGAGAGTGATACAGCGGGGCATGGCGATAGCGGACGACGAACGCCGCGAGCCCCTTGCTGTTGAACATGCGGGCGATGCTCGAGCCTTCGTTGGCCATCGACAAATTGGTGTAGCCGCCGCCGGGGAGGATCACGATGGCGGGGGCGGGCGTGGGCGAATCCTTCAGGAGGTAGAGGTCGACCGTGGGTTCGAGGGGGGAGGCGTCGGTGTCGCGGCCTGCGACGAGGTTGGGGGTTTTGTCGTAAAGCTTGACGCGCGTGATGCCCTCCGGCGGGCCGCTGGGGGCGGGGGCGCGGAGGCGGGCGTTGGGCGGCGTGGAGGGTGCCGGCGCGGCGGCGGCGAACAACAGGGAAGCGGCGGCGAGAAGCGGAATGACGCATTGCAGGTCGAGCGGACGCATGGCGAGATCTCCGAAGTGCGCGGATGTGCTGAAAGGGTCTGAGCGCTAAACGTTGCGGAGCGCCGCGTCTTGCCACTGAGCGCGACCAGCTGCAGCCTCAGGCAGACGTGCAGGATTCAGCGACGCCGGTGGCGAGATCCTGGATGGCGCGATGGAGCTTGGCGAATTCGACCGGCTTGGTGAGGTGGCGTGCAAAGCCGGCGTCGTGCGACGCCTGAATGTCCGCCTCCATGCCATAGCCGCTCACCGCGATGCCGCCGAAACGCGTCGCCCCGCGCAGCGCCTCCATCAGTTCGACGCCCGAGCCGTCGGCCAGGCCGATGTCGCTGATGAGCAGGTCGAACTGCTCCTTCGCGGCGGCGGCGAGGGCGGCTTTTACGGAATCGGAGGTGGTGAC
>CALCHA010000103.1 GCA_937901265.1 uncultured Phycisphaerales bacterium | reverse complement strand
AGGATGCCCGGCTGGTCGGGGCGGAGTTGGACGGCCGCACTGTACGTGCCGGGGGCGAGCGAGAAGCGGGCCTGGCCGCGGGCGTCGGTGCGGGCGCGCTGCACGATCATGCCGCCGAGGGAGGGCCAGGATTCGACGGGGATTCCGGCCATGGCCACCGGCTTGCCGCCGCGCGTGAGTTGCGCGATGAGCGTGGCGCCGGGGGCGAGGGCGACAGCGACATCGGTGGTGCCTGCTGCGATCGGCGGGCTGTAGCCGCGGTAATGAAACTCGGTGAAGTAGGGGGCATAACCGGCCGCGGTGACGGCGAGATGGCAGCGAGCGTCGTCGGGAATGCGCTCGATGCGAAAGTTGCCGGCGGCATCGGTCACCGGCGAAACGCCGACATCGGCGTTGAGGAACAGGCGGCCATAACCGGGCTCCTCAATTTGCAGTTCGACTGCGGCGCCCGCCACCGGCGCGCCGTCCTGGTTCTTCACGGTGCCGGCGACGACCGCCGCGGGATGGAGGCTGATCCGCAGGGGCTGCGGGCCGCCGAGAAGGCCCGTCGCGCGCGGGTTGAAGTCGGACCAGGCGAGGGCGTGGTCTGGGAGGTCGAAGACGATGAGGTGCTCGGCGGGGAGCGGGCTGTGGGTATCCGCGGGCAGGGGGAAGGTGCCGTCGGCGGCGGTGCGGCCGTCGGATTCGCGCGTCTGGAAGAAGGTGTCGGTGTGGTACAGCGTGTAAGGGGCGTCGGGAACGGGGTGACCGGATTCGTCCACCAATGTGCCGCGGGCGACGCCAGGGACGGGACGGGTGGCGGTCACGGCGACGGCCGGAGGAGATGCGGGAGAGGTCCTTTCCGCCACCAAGGCGATGCCTGCCGCGAGCAGCGCCGTGGCCGCCAGCACCGCCACCAGCGCCGGCGCCTGGGCCAGCGCCATGAGCCGCATCGACCCCGAAGCGATCGTCCCCGCCACACCCGACGACCCCCTCAGAATCTTCGCCGAAAGTGCCGCAGGTGCCTTGGCCGCCGCATGCCGCGACAGCAACAGCGCCAGCCCGCCCGCCGAGAGGGCTCCCAGCGGCTGCGCCAGCCGCCGGCGCAACCGCGCGAGCGCCCGCTGAAGGCGCTTGGTCACCGCGGCTTCACTGATGCCCAGCGCAGCCGCCATGTCGACGGGCGAGCGCTCTTCCAGATACCGCAGCGCGATCACCGTGCGATCGCGCGGGCGCAACCGCAGCAGCGCCGCGTCGAGGTGCGGCCGCAGCTCGGCCCACTGGGAATCGTCGTCGGCCGCTGACTGCTGACGCATCGCCCGCTCCTCGTGAAAGCGCCGCCGCCGCTGGCGCTTCAGCGCATCCCGGCTCGCATAATGCGCCGCCCGCAGCAGCCACCCCGCCACATGCCCCGGCCGGATTCGCCCCGCCTTGCGCGCCAACACAATGAACAACGCCTGCGCCACATCTTCCGCCAGCCCCGGGTCCCGTACCTGCCGCAACGCCGCCCCCTACACCAGGTCCACATGCCCCCCCACCAGCGCGGCGAAGGCCTCGGGGTCGGCGGAGTCGGCATAGCGGCGCAGCGCATCGGCATCAGTCATGGGTCACCTCTTCATCCGTCAACGGACGGCCGCGGGGCGGAGTGGACAGAATTCAAGAAAAAATGGGCGACGCGGGGCGGATTGGGTGTAGTGCTGGCTCGGGTAAACCTCGGAGACGCAACCGTGAAGGCTCAAAATTCGCACATCGTGGTTCAAGACCGGAAACATCCATCTTCGAGGATCCAGACCAAAACACGAAGGAACGAAGGGACGACCAAGGGCACGAAGGCGCGAGCAGGGGGGAGCGATCCCTCCAGCAGCGGAACGTTTCGAGTGAAACGTGGCCAAGCTCCGCCAGACTCTTCGTGAACTTCGTCCCCTTCGTGACTTCGTGTTCTGGTCTGAATCATCGACGGAGGACGTTTCTGTTCCTGGATAGGGATGTGTGGAATCTTGAGCCGTGAGAAAACGTGAGAAAACGTGAGAAAACGTGAGGGAACGTGGGGGGAGGGAGGAATCGGCCGCTGCGCATTCGCTGCCCGGAAATTGAACGACACCGGCGGATTATTTGCGCATCAGCAGCATCAGGATCACCAGCAGGCTCAACAGCAGCGCGCTGCCCAGCATCAGCACGATCGGGTCGCTCAAGCGTTCGCCCATGGACCGCCCCCCGATGTCCACCGTGTTTGCGTTGGCCGTGGGAATCTCCCCCTCAGCCAGCTCCGCCCCGGTCGCCTCGATGTTGTTGAGCGATGCGAGGTTGTAGCTTCGGCGAGCGACCAGCGGCGGCTCCCCGAGGGCCACGCGCTCCAGGTCCCCCAGCATCTCTTCGGCCGACTGATAGCGCTTGTCGCGGTTCTTGGCCATCGCCACTTCGATGACCTCGCCGACCCCCGTCGAGAGATCCTTGACCAGGTGGTCCGCAGGGACGAGCTCATCCTTCAGGTGCTTGTGCATCACCGCGGAGGGCGTCGGGGCGTCGAAAGGCACTCGTCCGGTGACCATGTGGTAGAGCGTGGCGCCCAGCGAATACAGGTCCGCCCGGCCGTCGACGTTCATCTCGCCGCGAATCTGCTCGGGCGAAATGTAGTAGGGGGTGCCATAGGCCTTGCCCGCCTCCGCCTGCGCCGCCTGGGCGTCGTTGGTTTCCCGCGCCAGGCCCATATCCGCGAGTTTGGCCACCCCATCCTTGGTGATCATGATGTTTTTGGGCTTCACGTCGCGGTGCACAAATCCCGCCTTGTGGGCATGTTCCAGCGCCCGGCAGGTTTCAATCACCAGCTTTAAGGCTTCCTTCTCGCTGTAGCGTTCCCCCTTTTCCAGCTTTTCATAGACGCTTGCGCCTTCCACGTACTCCATCACGAAATAGTGGAAGCCGTTGGCCTCGCCGACGTCAAAGGCAGCCACGATGTTGGGGTGGTTCAGCCGGGCGGCGGCCTGTCCTTCTTTGTAGAAGCGGTCGACGAATTCCTTGTTATCGGACATGCGTTTGGGGAGGACTTTGATGGCGACGATGCGGTTGAGCGATACCTGCCGCGCTTTGAAGACGGTCGCCATCGCCCCGGCACCGAGCTTGGAGAGGATGTTGTAGCCGGGAATCTGCTGCGCCGCCCCCTGTTCCTCCGCCGTGCGCCGCAAGCGGTCGGCCTGGGCCCGGGTGATGCAGCCGTTGGAGACCAGCAGGTCCGAGAGGGATCGCTGGTTCTGCTCCTTGGCCAGCTCCGACTGCATGGCCAGGCAGTCCTGGACGTCATCCTTGGTCGCCAGGCCCTGATCAACGACCAGGCGGCCGACGATGGTGTCCTGTTTGGTGGTCGGCTGGCCGATGGTCATGCAAACAATTCCGAGAAACAGGAAGAAGACATTCAGACGACCGAGAGGCGGACGGGAAGGGAAGGGCGTACCCATGCCCTGCCCTGGGGTATTCTTAACCGCGGTCGGGCGAGAGGCAAGGATATTGTAGCCGGGCCGCCGATAAAAGAGATTTATCGGCGGCCCGGTCGGTTGGTCGGCTGGTTTGCGCGGGTGGACCCTCCTTTCGGATGCCTGCCCGCAGGCAAGGGAGGGCGATTACGTGCCCATGTCGTGGCTGCTGAGGTACTTGACCTGCTCGGGGGTGAGCGTGTCGATGTTGACGGCCATCGATTGCAGCTTGAGCTTGGCGACCCAGGCGTCGATCTCGGCGGGGACGTTGTAGACCTGCGGCTTGAGCCCGGCCTTGTTTTTGAGGGCCCATTCGGTGGCCAGGGCCTGCACGGCGAAGGACATGTCCATCACCGAGGCGGGGTGGCCGTGGGCGGCGGCGAGGTTGATGAGGCGGCCTTCGCCGAGGACCATGACGGTGTGGCCGGAGGGCAGGGTGTAACCGTCGACGAATTCGCGGAGGCCCTTGTGGGTTTTGGTGGCGATCCTGGCGAGGGCGACGAGGTCGAGTTCGACGTCAAAGTGGCCGGAGTTGCAGACCAGGGCGCCATCTTTCATCAGGCGGAAGTGCTCCTCGCGAATGACGTGGATGTTGCCGGTGACGGTGATGAAGATGTCGCCCTTGGCGGCGGCTTCGTGCATGGACATGACCTGGAAGCCATCCATGACGGCTTCGATGGCCTTGATGGGGTCGATTTCGGTGACGACGACGTGGCCGCCGAGACCGCGGGCGCGGGAGGCGACGCCTTTGCCGCAGTAGCCGTAGCCGGCGACGACGACGGTTTTGCCGGCGATGAGGTGGTCGGTGGCGCGGATGACGCCGTCGAGGGTGGACTGGCCGGTGCCGTAGCGGTTGTCGAAGAAGTGCTTGCACATGGCGTCATTGACGGCGACGGCGGGGAATTTGAGGATGCCCTGTTGCTCCATGGCCTTGAGGCGGATGACGCCGGTGGTGGTCTCTTCCATGGAGGCGACGATGTTGCCGGCGAGGTCCTTGCGTTCGCCATGGAGGAGCGAGACGAGGTCGCAGCCGTCGTCCATGGTGACGTTGGGCTTGATGTCGAGGGCGGCGTTCATGTGGCGGAAGTAGGTGTCGCGGTCTTCGCCCTTGATGGCGTAGACGGAAATGCCGAAGTCTTTAACCAGGGAGGCGGCGTTGTCATCCTGCGTGGAAAGGGGGTTGGAGGCGCAGGCGACGATTTCCGCGCCGCCGGCCTGGAGGGCGCGGAGGAGGTTGGCGGTTTCGGTGGTGATGTGGAGGCAGGCGGCCATGCGATAGCCGGCGAGGGGTTTTTCCTTGGCGAAGCGTTCGCGGATGGCGCGAAGGACGGGCATGTCCTTGTCGGCCCATTCGATGCGTTTTTTGCCTTCAGGGGCGAGGGCGAGATCGCGGACGTCGTGGCGGGGGAGGGCGGATTTGGTGGGGGTGTGGGTTTGCGTCTGGGTCATGCGCGGGCCTTTCGGAATGACAAATTTCAAAATGACAAATGACAAATGCCAGAAGCATCCGTCCATCCGGATGGAATGATAAAGGGGCGGGGAGGGGAATGCAACAGGGAAGGGTTTGCGGGGGGAGGGAAGGGGAGCTGGGGGTGA
>CALCHA010000102.1 GCA_937901265.1 uncultured Phycisphaerales bacterium | reverse complement strand
CATGGGGCACCTCCAGTTCGTAAGGGCGCATCATAGCATGCGGCCGGGGGGCATAGGGGCAAGGGGATTAATTCGGGCTTTCGGGGGAGGTTCGCCACTGGGAGGGAGTTGTGATACAAAACCGCCCTATGGCGGACAGGCATGGACAGGGCCGGATGGGGCGGTGGCTGGTGATGGCGGTTCTGTTTGTTGTTGCGCTGGGGGTGCGCGGGTTTCGGGCGTGGCAGGAACCGGTGGTGAATCCGGACACGATCCGCTTCATCGATCAGGCGATGGTCCTGGGGGCACATCCGCTGCGGGCGATGCGGCGCGAAGTGTATCACCCGCTTCATTCAGCGGCGGGGCTGGCGGTGCACGAAGTCATCGGGGGGTGGTTTAACAATGACCGTGCGGCCTGGCTCGTCTCAATGCAGACGGTGGGGGTGATCTGCGGGGCCATCGTGGCTCTGCAGATCGTGCGGCTGTCGCGGCTGCTGGGCGCACCCTTCTGGGCCGGCGTGGGGGCGGGCGTCGTGTGGACCGTGGGGCGGCGAACCTCGGCGTTCGGGGCGGACGGGCTCTCCGACATGCTGTGCCTGGTGTTCTTCACCGGCTCGATGCTGCTGGGCATCCGGGCCATGCGCGGGCTGGCGCGGGGGATGGAAACGCGGCATATGGTGGGCTTTGGGCTGGCGGGGGTGCTGTCGGGGATGGCCTATTTGACGCGGCCGGAGGGGATGGGGGCGGTGTTGATCCTGGGGATCACGCTGCTGCTGCTGGCGTTGCCGCGGCCGCGGCGAGAGCGGGGCGGCCCTGGGGGGGCGGCTGTTGTGGGGCGGGCGTTCAAGCTCTTTCCGCGAGAGCGGGCGCGGCCGCTGGCGGTGGGGGCGGCGTTGGCTATGCTGCTCGTGGGGGCGCTGGTGCCCGCGCTTCCCTATATGGCGGTGATCGGCACGCTGACCAACAAAGTGCCCACGACCCAAAACGCGCCGGCGGCGGCGAGCCTGGTGCTTCTGGGGGCGGCGCCCTTGAGCGATCTGATGCGGATGGTGCGGGAGCTGTGGGAGACCTTTGGCTTTGGCCCGTGGCTGGTGCTGTTGCTGGCGTTGCCGCTGCGAATGCGATTGTGGGGGCGCCCGCGGGTGCGGCTGGTGGTGGTGGTGTGGATGGTGTTCTGGGTCACCATCATGCTGTGGCTGCTGTCGTGGAAGGGCTATTTGGATGGGCGTCACACGCTGGCGCTGCAGGTGCTTCTGCATGGTCTTTTGGCATTGGCGTTTGGGGTCTATGCGGTCGCGGCGCGGCGGATGATGCGGCGCTATGGCAAGGGGGGGTGGAAACGGTGGCCGGAGCTGGCGGGCGTGACGGCGTGCGTGGCGGCGGCCGTGCCGGGGGTGATTCGCTTTGGCACGCCGCCGCTCAATGATCAGTTCTACGTGCGCGATGCGGCGCTGTGGATTGCGGCCAACGTGCGGCCGGATGCGGTCGTCTGCGACAATGAACTCCGGATCGGCTACTACTCGGGGCATCCTTATTCGTTGTGGGAGGGGCCTCAGGTGGATGCGCAGCTGAATGAGCTGGCGGGGATTCGCGGGGCGGCCCCCGGCAAGCCGGGGCGGCCGCTGGTGGCGGGGTGGGTCTATCGGCCGGGCAATGGCGAAGAGGTGCGGGCGGCGGTGGGGCCCTACCGGGAGATCATGCGGTTTAAGTCTGATGCGGCGATTCACGGGGACGTGCTGGTGCTGTACGCCTTGCCGCGGGACCATGTGCTGGACCTGCCGGGCGCGGCGACGCAAGCGGCCGCGCCGGCGAGCCTTCCGGTGGGGGGGCCATGATGGGCGGATGGAAAGAGGGTCGGCCGAAGCCGGTGATCGGGATAGCGGGGGGGATTGGGTCAGGGAAATCGAGTGTGGCGCGGCAATTTGGGCAAATGGGCTGCGTGGTGGTGGATGCCGACGCGTTGGCTCACGAGGTGCTGCAGATGCCGGAGGTAAAGGCGGCGCTGCGGGCGTGGCTGGGGGAGGAGGTGTTTGCTCCCGATGGGGCGGTGAATCGCAAGGCGGTGGCGAAGCGGGTGTTTGTGGGCCCGGAGCAGATTGGGCGACTCAACGCGCTGATCCACCCGCGCGTGGGCGCGGAGCGCGAGCGCCTCACGGCGGCGGCACTGGTCGACGGGGCGGTGGCGGCGGTGGTGTGGGACATCCCGCTGCTCTTTGAAATTGGCTTGGACAAGGCCTGCGATGCCGTGGTTTTCGTGCGAACCGACGCGAAACAGCGGCTGCGGCGGCTGCAGGAAACGCGCGGGTGGGGGCCCGAGGAAGTGCAGCGGCGAGAAAAATTACAGATTCCACTGGACAAAAAGGAGTTGATAGCGGATTATTGTATTGATAACAGCGGAAACGAGGCCCACACCCTCGCCCAGGTTCGCGTTGTCCTTTCCCAGCTATTATCGATCCATCGGTAACCCTTGCGGAAGGACCATTACGGAAGA
Source organism: uncultured Phycisphaerales bacterium (assembly GCA_937901265.1). GTDB lineage: Bacteria > Planctomycetota > Phycisphaerae > WQYP01 > WQYP01 > CALCHA01. Next base: position 126 of record CALCHA010000102.1, on the reverse strand, counting down.
ACTTTTGTTTTTCGACGCGTTTTGAGCGCGTTTTGATCAGTTTCGGATGAACGTTCCGCTGCAGATGGAGGTTGGTCGAGGTGGGAAGGGGTTGAATCGGACGGGGCATCCCCGAGAGGGGGCAGA
>CALCHA010000101.1 GCA_937901265.1 uncultured Phycisphaerales bacterium | reverse complement strand
CCTCCACATTGCTTTTTGACGCGGAGAAGCGGAGGTAACGGAGGCACGCGGAGACGCTGTGTCATGCCCGCGATTCCCTTGCGAATGACCCGGGAGCAGGCGTTTTGAGATCGGGGTGCGGTCGGTCACCCTGCAGTCGATCCGCAATAGGAAAATGTTTTTGCCCTGGGGTGACGTGTCAGCCCTCGTCCTCCGCGTCCCTCCGTCTCTCGGCTGCTCCGCGTTGAAACGCGCGTTGTTTTCGGGAAGAGAGCCTTCATCGCCCATGCGGTGTGTCCGCCGATCGGAGTATCCTCAACCGCTGCCTCCACATTGCTTTTTGACGCGGAGAAGCGGAGGTAACGGAGGCACGCGGAGACGCTGTGTCATGCCCGCGATTCCCTTGCGAATGACCCGGGAGCAGGCGTTTTGAGATCGGGGTGCGGTCGGTCACCCTGAAGTCGATCCGCAAAAGAAAATGCTTTTGCTATGAATTCAAGCTGCGCCACCGGTGGAGAGACGAAGTGTGGGTGCGGGCAGCCAGCGTTGACCGCCGGCATGGCACAGCCTCTCCGCGTGCCTCCGCCACCTCCGTTTCTCCGCGTTATAAAGCAATGTGGCACCATGGAAGTGGTGTGGGACCGATTGGGGGGCACATGTTCCCCGGCGGCGTTGACTCTCTGGGTACGCACGGGCGGAGCGGGAATACTGAATTCTCTTCGCCTTCCTCGGCTTTTCGCTGCTACGCTGTATCCGTCATGACGGTGGCCGGCCGCTTGTGCCGCGTGGCGGACAGGGGCACCGTCCCACGAACCCCGGCGAACTTCGCTGAACCAACTTCGCTGAACCAGGAGATGCACCATGAAAGGCACAGTTCTTTACGGTCCGCGCGACATCCGTTTTGAAGACCGCGAAATGCCGCGGATTGAGCAGCCGACGGATGCCGTCATCCGCATCACGCTGACCTGCGTGTGCGGCTCAGACCTCTGGCCCTACCGGGGCTTGCAGCCGATTAAAGGCCCGCAGCCGATGGGCCACGAGTACTGCGGCGTGGTGGAGGAAGTCGGCAGCGCCGTGAAAACGGTGAAGCCGGGGCAGTTTGTCATTGGCTCGTTCGCCACTTCTGACAACACCTGTCCGAACTGTTTGTATGGCTATCAGTCCGCATGCGTGCAGCGGGAATTTGTTTCGCGGGCGCAGGCCCCGATCCTGCGCGTGCCGCTGGCGGATGGGACGCTGGTGGCGACGCCGGGCATGCCCTCGGAGGACCTGATGCCGAGTCTGCTGGCGACGTCGGACGTGCTGGGCACGGGCTGGTTCGCGGCGGACGCGGCCAACGTCAAACGCGGGTCGACGGTGGTGGTGGTGGGCGATGGCGCGGTGGGGCTGCTGGGCGTATTGTCGGCGAAGCAGATGGGCGGCGAGCGCATCATTGCGATGAGCCGGCACCCGAAGCGGCAGGAATTGGCGCGGGAATTCGGCGCCACGGACATTGTGGCGGAGCGCGGGGAAGCGGGGGTGGAGCGCATCCTGGAAATGACCCGGGGCGTGGGGGCGGACTCGGTGCTGGAGTGCGTCGGGACGCAGGAGTCGATGACGCAGGCGATTCAGTCCGCGCGAAAGGGGGGCCACGTTTCTTACGTGGGCGTACCGCATGGCGTGGCGTTCAAGGGCGAGGAGCTGTTTTTCACGCTGGTTCACCTGCAGGGCGGCCCCGCGCCGGTGCGGCGTTATCTGCCGAAGCTGATCGATCTGGTGCTGAGCCAGAAGATCCATCCGGGCAAGGTCTTTGACCTGACGCTGCCGCTGCAAGAGGTGGCGGAAGCCTACCGGGCGATGGACGAACGGCGCGCGATCAAGGCCCTGCTGCGGCCCTGACCGGCGGCGGAGACAACGGCCCCAAAAGAACCCCATAAAAACGTCGTGGTCGGCGGTCGTCTCCGGCCCTCCGTCCTCCGCACCTCCGCAAAAGCCATGTGCGGCCGCCCACGCACGACGTTTCGGAGGCGCGTTCACCAACCGTCCCCGAAAGTCTTTCCCCG
>CALCHA010000100.1 GCA_937901265.1 uncultured Phycisphaerales bacterium | reverse complement strand
GGCATGGGGCGATTCCCGGCCGGGTGGCGGCGGGCCTGCGAGGGGCGATCACGATGTCCGCAGCGACGGCGGTGACGGCATTCGCCGCGCTGGGTCTTTCCGATGCGCCCGGACTTCGTGCGCTGGGGCTCTTTGTGGCGGCGGGAACGGCGGCCATTTGGATGGTCACATTTCTGGTGTTGCCGGCCTATGTGGGCCCGTGGGTGCTGGCGAAGAAATCCCAGGTACGAGCTGAGGCGGGGGGCACCCTCGCGGGGAGGGGAATTTTCCATTCACGTGGTATCTGGGTGAGCGGGACGGTGCTGTTCCTCGCGGCCTGCGCGCTGCTTCTTGTGCCGGCGGCACGGGTGCGGTTTAACGCGGATCCGCACGGTCTGGATGGTTCATCGCAGAGCCTGCTGACGGACGAGGCAGATTTTTACAAGACCTGGGGCGACATTCGCAACCGGGCGATCGTTCTAGTTTCGGCGGAACAGCCGGCGGCGGCGCTGGCAGCGCAGGCGCGCGTGCAGGCCTACCTGCAGGATCTGCTGCGCGACGGGCGTATCGCGGGGATCACGTCGGCGGCTTCGCTCCTGCCCGATGAGCCCACGAGCGCGGCACGCCTTGCGGCGTGGCAGGCGCATTGGACGGCCGCGCGGCGGGCGACCCTGCGTGAAAATCTGGCGGCGGCGGCGGGCGCTGCGGGCTTTGCGCCGGGAGCCTTCTCAAAATATGCGGATCGGGTGGCCGAGATCACGCCGCCGGATGGGGCCGAGGAACTGCGAGATTCCCCGGCCGCGCTCTTCCCGGGGTTCATTTCGACCACGCCGCGCGGGACCACGCTGGCGACGATCGTGGCCATGAACGAGGGCGTCTCCCGGCGGATGGCGACGGCGTGGGCGGCGGAGCTGCGGCTGCGGTTTGCGCAGCTGCCGCAGGGCTCGCCAACCATTCTGTCGGGCAACGTGCTGTTGTTCGACGCGACGGATCGGGCGCGCGCCGAGGGGGAGCGCTTTGCACCCTGGTGCCTGCTCGCGATTCTCCTGCCGCTGTGTATCTATTTCCGGAGCATTCGGCGGGCGTGGCTGGCGCTGGTGTGTCTGCTGGTGGGGTTCGTGTGGGTGCTCGCGGCAGCCCAGTTGTTTGCGGGCGGGCTGAATCTTTTGTCGCTGGTCCCGGTCCTGTTCACGCTGGGCGTGGCGGTGGACTATGGAATTTACGCCGCCAGCGACCCGGGATTGAAAGCGCGCGATGCTGACGGCAAAAACCGAGGCTCGCGGCTTTCCGCAACGGGGCTCTGCGCGGTGACGACGATTCTGGGGTCGGGGTCGTTGATGCTGGCCTCCCATCCGGCGTTGCGCTGGCTGGGCATCACGCTGGTGGCGGGGATTTCCGGCGGCTATCTGGCGTCGCTGTTGATCGTCGCACCGCTGACGCGCTACGCCGCCCGTCCCTCTTCGCGCCGCCTGGTCCCACGGGTCGCCTGGGCGGCGCTGTCGTGTGGGGTGGGCCTGCTGACGGGCGCTTTTTGCATTCCACCCCTGGTCGAATGGAAACTTCATCGGGAACGCCCCGCCGTGATTGCGGATCCCGGCAATGAGCCGCTGGTGCAAAACGCCGCCCGCACGTTCAGCGTGGGGCCGTCGTTGATCCGCTACCAGCCGACATCGGAGGCGGCGGGCATCTGGGAGATCGCGCTGGTGGGCGATGCGGCGCACCGCGGCCGCGCGGTGTCGCTGCTGGCGGCCAACCTGGATGACCGGATTGAATCGGAGATGCTCGACCAGTTGGATTCGCTGCTCCCGCAGGAGTGGTCGCGCTGGCTGCTGCTGCGGGCCGTGGGAACCGACATGGCGCTGCTTCCGCGCTATATCCCGGCGGAAGATCAGCAGGAAATTTATGCCGCCGCGATGGCCTATACCGACCCGCACGGATATCTCGCGCCGACCTATCCGCGCATTTTGTCCTACCACGCGCTGCATGATGTGTCGCAGATGCTGATCGACAATCCGCTGATCGTCCCCAACTCGTTTGCCTGCACGGGCGTCGTGTCACTGCCGGCTTACTCGGCGGCGGCGGGGGGGCACCTGATGCTGGCGCGGAATTTCGATTTCGAAGGGGGCGAGTCTTTTGGCCGGCAGAAGTCGGTGACCTACATCGTTCCGCCCCCGGGCGAGGGCATTCCCTTCGCGCATGTGGCGTGGCCGGGGCTGGCGGGATGCGTCACCGGCATCAACCAGGAGCGGATCGCTGTTTTCATCAATGCCGCGGCAACCGGCGACCACCGGCTGATCGGCACGCCGACGATCCTGGTGGCGCGGGAGATTCTGCAGCATGCGCATTCCCTGGCC
>CALCHA010000099.1 GCA_937901265.1 uncultured Phycisphaerales bacterium | reverse complement strand
CCCGGGGGTGCCAAGATCGTCGGCTTTTTCCAGGGCGACGTTGCGGTGCTTCCAGAAATGAATTTTCGTGAAGTCCGCGAAGCGTGCCTCCGCGAAGGGGGCGAACAGGGCATTGTTGAGATCGACGCGGGCGATCAGGGCGTAGACGTTCGTGGCGGGGGCTTCCGTGATGGCCGCGGCGGTCAGGCCCAGCAGCGGCGCGGCCGCCTTCCCGGTGGCCTCATCGCGCATCACCAGAAGGATTTCGCCGCCCGCTTCCGCATAATTGCGCGCCGCCTGAAGCTCCGTCTCGTCGAGCGGCCGGGCGATCACCAGCAATCGCGCTCCGACAAGGTTCTCCGCCGTGAGTCCCTGCCCCGCGCCACGGACGGTGAAGGCGACCTTCCGCAAAACCGTGTCGGCCCAGACGCTGCGCAGGTAATAAAGCAGGCCGTTGGGATCGTTGGGCTGGTCGGCACCGGCGAAGAGGACCGTCAGATGCTCAGCGCGCGGCGGGGCGACATAGAGCACGTTGTCGAAAGGCTCGTTGTCGCCGGAGAGGAGCAGGCGGTCCGCCGCCAGACCCGCCGCACCGGCCGGTCGTTTCACGGCGATGATGACCGAGCGTCCCGTTGTTACCGCCACCGCCTGCCCCGCCGCGGGGGCTCCCTGCGAGGCCGCCTGGGTGGCGGGCGCGGTCGCCGCGATGCTGCCACGGTCATTCCCCCACGCCACCGCAAATTGCTCCGCGGTTCCCTCTTCGTTGCTCACCCGCACGCGCAAGTCTCTCGTGGGGGCGGCGGGCGACTCGCCCTCGGTCTCCTGCTTCACCCACGAAAGCGCCGCGTTGTTGCCCTCCTTCAGCGCCACCGCCCGCACATCCAGCAGAACCCCCTTCGGCCAGAGCCGGCCCTGCAGCGTTTCCGGATGGCTGCCTTCCTGCATGTCGGAGATCAGCACGATCTGCCGCACGACCTTGGAATCATTGGCCGGCTGGGTGGCGGCGGGGGAGTCGGCCGGGGATTCGCTGACTTCTTCCGCCGCGGTGGCGAGCGCCTCCCCGAGGTTCGTGCCGAGCCAGGTGGGCGCGAGGGCGTTGAGCCGCCCGCGCAGGAGTGCCGCACGCTGCGCGGGATCGCTCCCCGCCCACTCCTTGAAGCTCATCACCGGCCGCGCGTGGGCATCAAAGGCCAGCAGTTCCACTTCATCGCCCGGCCCCGCCTCCGCGACGACCTGGTCCACCTTGCCGACCGCCTGCTGCCAGAGATCCGCACGCTTCATGCTCGCCGAGACATCCAGCAGAATCGCCACGCGGCGGGCACTGGTGTGGAAGAGGTCGAGGTCCGGTCCGTGGTTCAGAAACGGGCGAGCGAAGGCCAGCGCCAGCAGCAGGAACGCGGCCGCGCGGAGCAGCAGCAGAAGCAGATTGCTGAGCCGTGAACGCTTGGTCAGCCGCGGGGGCGAGGGCTGGAGGAACATCAGCGAGCTGAACTGCACCTTGCCCTGTGGCGACTTGCGGATCAGGTGAAAAAGGATCGGCAGGGCAATGGCCGCGAATCCCGCGATGTACAACGGTGCCAGCAATCCCATCAGTGCCCCCCCGCCCGTGCGATCATCCGCCGCAGGTGGGCGCTCGAATGCAGAAAATCAAACGATGCCAGCTCCAGCGGTCGCGCCGTGGAAAGCACATGCAGATCCACCCCCAGGCTTCTGCAGGCCTCCTCGACTTCCCGCGCATGGGCTGCAAAATTCGCCCGATACTGCGCCCGTGCCGCGGCCGGATCGATGTACAGGTCCCTGCCCGTTTCCAGATCCACAAACGTCGCCGCCTTCTCGAAGCCGAAATCGAGCTCCGCGGGATCGAGCACCCGCAGGATCACCACCTCGTGGCCCTGCGAACGCAAGAACCCCAGACGCGTCTTGAGCACCTCCGCCGGCGTGAGCAGGTCGGAAATCAGCACGATCATGCCGCGCTTGCGCACCGTGGCGGCGACCTGCTCCAGCGGCGTGCTGATATCCGTCGATTGGCCCGCCACCGCCCGTTCGAGGCAGACCATCAGGCGATGCAGATGCCCCGGCCGATAGCGTGCGGGCACGAAATCGCCGATCCGTTCATCGAAGGTCACCAGCCCCGCCGCATCGCGCTGCGTGGAAAGAAAATAGGCCAGCGTGGCGGCCGCCGTGCGCGCGTATTCCACCTTGCTGTAGGCGATCGACCCGAAGCCCATCGAGCGTGAAAGATCAACGACCAACGTGCAGCGCAGGTTGGTTTCTTCCTCGAAGCGTTTGATGTAGTAGCGGTCGGAGCGGGCAAAAAGCTTCCAGTCGAGATGCCGCGGATCGTCGCCGGGCGAATACTCGCGGTATTCGGAAAATTCCACGGAAAAGCCATGGTGCGGCGAGCGATGCAGCCCCGACATGAACCCCTGCACCACGATGCGAGCGCGCAGGTGCAGGCTCTTGATCCGCATCAACACCACCGGATCGATCAGCCCCGAAACTCCAACGCGCCCAGCCATGCAAAAAACTCAAAACTCAAAACGCAAAACCGCAAACCGCAAAACCAGAACCAGAAAAACCTTCGTGTCCTTCCGTCCTTCGTGCCTTCGTGCTCAACCCGCACTCGGCGCGGACACCGTCTCCAACAACCGCGAAATCACCTGCTCGACGTTCACCCCCTCGGCCTCCGCCCGGTAGTTGATCAGAATGCGATGCCGCATCACGGCGTGCGCCAGCGCCTTGATATCTGCCGCCGACACATGCGCCCGCCCCGCCAGAAGCGCCCGCACCTTGCCCCCCAGCACAAGGAACTGCGCCGCCCGCAGCCCCGCCCCCCAGCTCACCCACTCTTTCACAAATGCCGGTGCGTCCTTATTTGAAGGACGGCTCGCCGCCGCCAGCCGCACCGCATACCGCACCACGTCCTCAGCCACCGGCACCTTGCGCACCAGCGCGTGAAACTGCAGGACATCCGCCCCCGTGAACAGCGGCTCGATCGCCCTGGGCTTCCCCGCGGTCGTCCGCGTCACCACCGCCACCTCATCGTTCTCCGGCAGATAATCGATCACCACGTTGAACATGAAACGATCCAGCTGCGCTTCGGGAAGCGGATAAGTCCCCTCCATCTCGATCGGATTCTGCGTCGCCAGCACAAAGAAGGGCTCCTCCAGCGGATAGCGCTGCCCCGCTGCCGTCACCTGGTATTCCTGCATCGCCTCCAGCAGCGCCGCCTGCGTTTTCGGTGGCGTGCGGTTGATTTCATCCGCCAGCAGCACGTTGGCAAAGATCGGCCCGCGCACAAACACCATCCGCCGCTTGCCTCCCTCCTCCTGCTCCAGAATTTCCGTCCCGGTGATGTCCGCCGGCATCAGGTCCGGGGTGAACTGAATGCGCGCGAATTTCAGATGGAAAATCTGCGAGATCGAGCGCACCAGCAACGTCTTGGCCAGGCCCGGTGCCCCGGTGATCAGGCAATGGCCCCCGGAAAACAGGGCGTAGAGCAACTGCTCGACCACCTCGTTCTGCCCCACCACCTTTGAAAGTTCGCGCAAAATCCACTCCCGGGCATGGCGCAACTTTTCCACCCCCTCCCGCTCTGCCGCAAAATCCACGCTCTCACTCACCACACACTCCTCAAAAAAATCCCAATTCCCTCAAGAATATCCCGCCCCACCTACTCACCCGCCGCCTCCGTCGCCGGCGTCGTCGTCGCCGGCCGCGTCGCCGCCGCATCCATCTTGTCCACAATCTCCAGCAGCAGCCGATGTCCCTCTCGGAAGCGCGGCGCATCCTCCAGCGCCAGCACCACCTCCCGCCGCGCCGGCAGCAGCTCCTTTTCCGCGACCAGCAGCTTTGCCAGTTCATAGTGGTTCCCGACCGCCTCCACCGGATCCACCTTCAGCAGCACCCGCCGCTCCATGATCGCCCCCGCCAGATCTCCCAGTTCCGTATCCGCCTGCGCCATGGAACGGTGCCCCGCCGGCACCAGCGGGTTGATGGCGAGGAACTCGCCCGCGGTCTGCCGCAGCGCTTCCCAGTCCCCGGCCGCCGCCTCGATCTCCATCAGCCGCAAGCGCGCGTCCAGCGCATTGCTGCTGAGGGCCGTGAAGTGCTTCAAGGCAGCGCGCTCCCCCGCCTCATCGCCCAGCCCACGGTAAGCCACCGACAGATAGATCCAGGGCGAATCCCCCTCCCCATAGGTCGGGTACAGCTCCGTCGCACGTTTCAGCGGCTCCACGGCCTCGGCGAACTTCGCCTCCTTGACCAGCGCCCGCCCCTCGCCCAGCAGCCCCTGAAAGCTCGTGGGATGCTGCGCCACCCACGCCCGCCACACGGCGCTGTCCGCATCAGGCTCCACCTCGGCATCAGCGAGGTCCGCACCCTTGGCCATGTCCCTGGCCAGCCCTTCCAGTACCGCCGCAAAGTCCCTGTCCAACTGCTCGATGGGCTCGGTATGCCGCGCCAACGCCTCATTGATCGGCACATCGTTGCCCAGGTCCTCCAGCACCGCGTTCAGCGCCGCCGCCCCCCAGCGCTCGTTGATGTAGGTCACCACCTGCGACGATTCGTAATACGCAAACAGCAACGCCACCGGCGTCGGCGGAGCCAGAAACGCGCTGCTCAGCTTGCTCACCGGCGTCGCCCGCCCCGCCAGCACAATATCCCGATACACCGGCGTCATCACCTGACCCCAGCTCCCGTTCTGCTGCTTCTCTTCGTATACCGATATCCCCTCGCTCAGCCACCGCGGCATCTTGTTGTGCGTCTTGCTCAGCGTGATCGTGTGACAGAATTCGTGCCACAAAATCGCCTCCCAGTTTTCCGGATGCGCCGCCAACGCCCCCGGACTGTTCATCGTCACCACCGGCCCGAAGCAGACCCCCAGAAACCCCTCCCCCATCGGCAACCCGAACGTGCGGATCTGAAAGTCCTTCTGGTTGGGGAAGACCTCGATGTGGGTGACCGCCGCAAGCGTCACCTGGTATTTTGCCGTGAGCTCCGTGTACTCCCGCTCCAGCATCGCCACCAGCCGCGGGCCATAGATTTCCGCCTCGTCGGGGTCCATGCGCACCTGAAAATGCGGGCTGGTGATCACCTTCATTTTGGCCTCGTGATCGCGCAGCGTCACGAGGTTGTACATGGTCACGTCGTAGGGATCCGCCTTGAACACTTCATCCGCCAGCTTCCACCCCTCCTCATCCTGCGCCAGCCGCAGCAGGTCCTGGCACAGTTCCGTCTTCGCCGGCAGATAGCTCGGGGCGAACGCGAGCGCCTTGCGCTGCGAGGCCGCCCCCTCGGCAAAACGGTAGTTCTGCGACAGCTTCCACCCGATCAAATAATCCACCGCCGGGTTGCTCTTCCACGGCCCCAGTGCCGCTTCCCGCGCCTTGGCTTCCTCTTCGTGCTTGCCCGACAGGTTCGCCAGCACCGCCCGATAGGCCCACGCCTTCACGTTCTGCGGGTTGATGCCGATCGCCTCCGTCAGCAGTTCCCCCGCCTGGCTATAGCTCTCGCCATCAATTAAATGGTTGGCAGCAAACAGGAGGGCGTCGGGATTGCGCGGGTTGATTTCTACCGCCTTCGCCAGCGCCGCCCGGGCTTTTTCCGGATCGTCGGACCCATACGCCTCGGCAAGGCCCAGATAAATCGCCGGGTTGCCTGCATCCAGTTTCGCCGCCTCCGCAAACGACTCCACCGCCAGCGCCCCATCATGCTTCTTCAGCGCCAGCTCGCCGCTTGCCACCCAGGGCTCGGCATTCTGCGGCGCGGCTTTCTTGGCCTTGTCATACTGCTCGACCAGCACTTTTTTGGCGTCCGCCCCGCTGCGTACCAGCGCCCGCCCCAACGCGACCAGACTCGACGGCTCGGTATACCGCCACGCCGACTCCTCCCCCATCGTCACGATGCTCTGCAGCATCACCTGCGCATCCTCGCCCCGGTCGTTCATCTGCAGCGCATCGACCGCCGCCAGTCGAATCTCCAGACTCGACGGGTTCGCTTCCATGCCCGCTTCGCAGGTTTTGAGGGCCCCCGCATAGTTCCCCACGGTCAGCTCGACGCGTGCCTTGAGCACGAACACCAGCGGATCGGTGTTCCCCGCCAGAATGGCCTTGGCGCACGCATCTTCGCACTCGGCATATTTGCCCTGATACAGCAACTCCTCATCCGCCAGCTCCGCGCCCGACAGGGCGCGCAGCCCCAGCATCATTGCCGCAACCCCCCCGAGGACGCTCTTCCACACCATCGCCATACGCACCATCCAACCCACATCCACCCCCACTCATGCTAACGCCCGATTCCGCAAAATGTTGAGGTCCATCCCGCTTCCTCACAAAAATTCCCGAATTTCCACGGGTGACCTGTGCTTGCCCGCTTCATCATTTTAGAAATAAGTTTCTTTCTGCTTCGTTGAACCTTGTAAGGGCCGCTATACTCGCCCCACCCGCAGCATCTCTTCGCCGATTAAGGAGCCCCCATGTCAGGCCCCACCAATCCCCTTCATACGCCCCTCTCCCGTCGCGGCTTCCTCAAAGGTGCCGCCATCACCGCCGCCGCTGCCGAAGGACTCATGGTCCATTCGCCAGCCGCCCACGCCGCGCCGGTGCTTGATCCCTCCGCGCCGATCTCCGGCAATACCACCATCTCCCTCAAGGTCAATGGCCAGGCGCGCAGCGTCGAGGTCGAGCCCCGCACCACCCTCCTCACCGCCCTCCGCGACCACCTCGAGCCCCCCATCACCGGCCCCAAGCTCGTCTGTAACGCCGGAACGTGCGGCGCCTGCACCGTGCTCCTCGACGGTAAAAATGTCTATGGCTGCTCGGTCCTCGCCATCGATTGCGTCGGCAAAACCATCACCACCGTCGAAGGCATCGGTACCCCCGATAAACCCAGCCCCGTCCAGAAAGCCTTTCTCGAATGCGACGGCATGATGTGCGGCTACTGCACCTCCGGCTTCGTCACGACGATCACCCACCTCCTCAACAAAAACGCCGACCCCACGCTCCCCGAAATCAAGGAAGCCTGCAAAGGCAACTTTTGCCGCTGCGGCACCTACCCCCACGTCTTCCAGTCCGCCCAGACCGCCGCCAAAATCGCCAAAGCGTAAAGACCTTTGGTGCCTTAGTGCTTCGTGCCTTAGTGCCTCTTAGAGATCGAGCCGCCCATGCCCACCGCCCAGCCCGGCAAAAAAACCATCCTGGTGCCCAAAATTGTCAACGGCGTCCCCTCGGGGGAGGAGGAGATCGTCGTCGATGACATCCAGGGGCCCGAGTGGGGCCCGAAGGACAAACACCGCCTCCTGAATACCAAAATTCCCCGCGCCGACGGCCCCGCCAAGACCACCGGCACGGCGAAGTACACCCATGACATCAAAGTCCCCAACATGGCGCACGCCTGTTTCGTCACCTCGCCTCACGCCCACGCACGTGTGAAATCCATGGATACCGCCGTTGCTGAAAAAATCGCCGGCGTGCTGCTGGTCCTGCCCTTCCAGAAATTCGGTGGCTTCGACGGCGAAGTCCGCTTTGAAGGCCAGCCCGTGGCGGTCGTCGCCGCGACGACGATCGATATCGCCGAGGACGCCTCGCGCGCCCTCGCCGCCGCCATCGTCTGGGATGTCCTGCCCCATGCCGTCACCGCCGAGGACGCTTTGAAAGCGGGCCCGGTGGTCAATGACGGCGGGCGCGGGGGCCGTGGCGGGCGCGGCGGCCAGCAGCAGGGTTCCCCCGATGCCGTCCTCGCCGCCGTCAAGGCCTCCGACGTCGCCGTCGAAGCCACCTACATCACCCACATCGTCCACCACTGCTGCCTCGAAACCCACTCCACCGTCGTCGATTACTCCGGCGGCGATTCGGCCACGATCTACTGCTCCTCCCAGGATACCGCCAGCGTCGCCTCCCGCGATGCCATCCGAGAGCTGGGCCTCCCGGCGGAAAAAATCCTCGGCATCGTTCACAACATGGGCGGCGGCTTCGGCTCGAAGTTCGGCCTCGGCGTCGTCGGCCAGTGGGCCCTGCGGGTGGCCAAGACGCTTAGACAACCCGTGAAGCTGGTTCTTACCCGCCGGGAGGAATTCCTCGCCGCCGGCAATGG
>CALCHA010000098.1 GCA_937901265.1 uncultured Phycisphaerales bacterium | reverse complement strand
CGTCGATGGCGTTGGTCGGGGCGATGTACTGGCGATAAAGGGTGTCATGGAAGCGGCTGACCTTGGACCGGGAGGCCGGATCAATGCCAGTGATCTGTGCGAAGAAGGTCTGGTTGAAGGCCGGCAGGTTCATCAGCCCGTAGCCGCGGACGACCGGGGTGGTGGCGGCGATTTCCTTGGAGAAGGACCCCTTCAGGGCATCCTGCAGTTCCTGATAGTAAGGCCAGCCGGAGCCCGCCTGGTTGGAGATGACGACATCGCCCAGCAGATCGCGGTTGGCCTCGCGGACACGGTCGACGAAGCCGCCCATGATGGAGGTGACGATGATCATCATCATGAGGCAGAGCCAGACGACAAGGATCGGAAAAATCACGATCTTCTTGCGGGTGAGGTAGCGGATGGTCAGAAAAAGTTTGTACATGTGCCCGAGAACTCAGGAGCCAGAAGTAAGAAGCCAGAAGAACGGTCAGGAACGGTTGCTAGACACCGGGCTTCCTTTCGCCTGCAATCTTCTCACTGCTGTCTTCTGATTTCTGACTTCTCTCCTCCGCCTTCTCCGGCTTGAGCAGCGGAAACAACACCACGTCGCGGATGGTCTGCTTGTTGGTCATCAGCATCACGAGGCGGTCGATGCCGATGCCCAGCCCCCCCGCCGGGGGCATGCCGTAACGCAGGGCGTTGATGAAGTCGGCGTCCATCTTGGCCATCGAATCCTCTTCCTTGAGGCCCGCGAGCTGCTTGGAGAAAGTTTCTTCCTGGATGGCCGGGTCGTTGAGCTCGGTGTAGGCGTTGGCCAGTTCCATGCCGGTGATGTACAGCTCGAAACGCTCGGCGATGCGCGGATCGCTGGTCTTGCGCTTGGTGAGCGGGCAGAGGACGGCAGGATCCTCGTCCACGCAAGTGGGGCGGTTAAGCGCCTCGAGTGCCGGCTCGGCCAGCTGTTCGAAAAGTTCGCCCACGATCACGTCGTGCTCCTTGCGCGCAACTTCAGTCACGCCCCGCTCTTGCGCGACGCGGCGCACGGCATCGCTGTCGAACATGTCGACGCCGACGTGCTTCTGGAACAGGTCGGCGTAGCGCAAACGGTCGAAGGGCGGGGAGTAGTCGATAATCCGTTCGCCAAAGGGAAGGTGGAACGCGGAGGAAGTATTCGGCGGGGATTGTTCCTCATTCAGAGGTTGGATCACGGCGCGGCGCTCCGTGACGATGCGGACGATCAGCGATTCGGTCAGCTCCATCATGCCCGCCAGATCGGAGTAGGCCTGGTAACACTCGAGCATGGTGAATTCGGGATTGTGGGTGGCGTCGATGCCCTCGTTGCGGAAGTTCCGGTTGATGTCGAAGACGCGCTCCATCCCCCCCACCAGCAGGCGCTTGAGGTAAAGCTCGGGGGAGATGCGAAGGAACAGGTCGATGTCGAGCGCGTTGTGATGAGTGACGAACGGCCGCGCGGCGGCACCGCCGGCGATCGACTGCATCAGCGGGGTTTCCACCTCGACATAGCGGCGGCTTTTCAAAAAGTCGCGCACCGTGTCGATGATCTTCGATCGGAAAAGAAAGGTGTCGAGCGAGTCAGGGTTGGCGAAGAGATCGACGTAACGCTGGCGGTAGCGCAGCTCGGTATCGGAGAGGCCATGGAACTTGTCGGGCGGCGGAAGCAGCGCCTTGGAGAGCAGCGAAAAGTCATTTGCCCAGATGGTGACTTCGCCGGTCTTGGTGTGGCCAACCTTGCCGGAAAACGTCGCGATGTCTCCCAGTTCAAGCAACTTGGCGTGGGGCCAGCGGGTGTCCGGGTTTTCGATCGCCTGCTTGGCCAGGCCGATCTGAATGCGGCCGGTCCAGTCCTGGATGGTCAGAAAAATCAGCTTGCCTATGTCGCGGAACAGGACGATGCGTCCGGCGACCTTGACCACCTCCTCGCCGTCGTGCGCGGTGACGTCGACACCCTTGTGCAGGGCCCGCGCGGCGCCGATCTCGACGAGGCCGTCGGTGCGCTGACCATACGGATCGATGCCGGCGGCCTTCCACTTTTCGAGACGGACGAGGCGGTCTTTGAACTGCGGATTGTCGGGTAATGTCATGTAGCCGTCCTGCGTGGGAAGATGCGAGTCGGGTATTGTAGCGGGGCGGGGACCGGGCGCTAATCGCGCGGCGCGATGGCGCGACGTTCGGGGGCTGCGGGGGGCCGCGCGGCGTCGACCCGGGCGGGCGGCTCTTCGAGAGATTCCACGGCAAATGGCCGGGCAGAGGGCGGGCGGCGGCGGGCGAAAGACGCCAGCGGCATCGCCAGCAGTCCATAGCCCAGGGTGCATTGCCACCACGGCCCGGCAACGGCCGGGATGCTTTGGCCCAGACCGGAATAGCGGTACATCAGCGGAAGCTGCCCCCATTCGAGACCCATGGCGGGCCGAAGTGCATCGATCAGCGCCAGCAGCGGGCAGGTGTGGGTAATGACCGCGACTACTCGCGGCTGCCAGCCCGGCCCCCACCCGGCGGCGGCATGCACCAGCGGCATCGCCACAATCGGCGACGCGAGAAGCGTCATGGCCACCGCCATGCCACCCGCCGCGGCCACACCGCTGCCCCAGCGGCGCAAGCCGGCGGTCAACGCGGTAATGAAGCAGGTCCAAGCCGCGAGAAGCAGATAGATGGCCCCAATATCCAGCCAGGGCAGAGCGGTTGAGCTCAGGCCCAGGGCGATGAGCAGAAGGCCGCAGACATCGATCACACAGGAATAGCCGAAGAAGAGTCGGCCGCGGGGATAGGTCGCCCGGGGGGCGGTGGCGGCCCACACGACGCACGCAGCGGTGGCCGTCAGGAACAGGGCACAGAGCCAGCCGACGGTGAGCGCGTCGGCGACGCCCTCGCGCTGTCCCGGCGGCAAATATCCCCAGCGTCCATACGCCCACAGCGCAAGCATCACCGCGGCCACCGTAAGGGCGGGCAGCGTGCCAGGGAGGTGGCGGCGGATGGAGAAGGCGACCATAGAAGTGAGTACGGGGGAGGTGCGGGGGGCGGACCTACGCGACGGGACATTCCCAGCACTGGCGAGGTTATGGCCGGCGCAATGGATGTGGCCAAGGGCGGCGAAAGGTGTTCGGACGAAGAAGCTCGCAGGAGGCTCGAAGGCGCGTGCCCGGCAACGGAGGGGGGGCAAAAAAAGAAGCGGCGTGACCGGGAAGGCCACGCCGCTTGGGGGTTCAAGCAACCGCTGCTTAGAACGTGAAGATCACGTCCACGCCGGCGGAGAACTGATCTTTGTAGACCGCGCCGCTGCCGACCGGATAGACATGGTCTTCCGAGGCGTCATAACGGACTTCGGGGCGGATCATGAGGTTCTGAAGGATCGGATCCTTGGGCATCGGCTTGATGGTGGCGCCAAGGGTCAGTTCGATCACGTTGATGGTGGGAACGGTGCTGCCAAAGTAGGAGCTGAGGCTGCCGCTGTAGCTGCTACCGCTGACGCCATTGAACTCGCTGATGTAGCCATGGGCCCATTCGGCGCGGGCATTGGCGGTGACGTAATCGTTGATCACGTAGCTGCCGTAGAGGGCGACGCCGTAGGTATCGCCATAGGCATGGGTGGCACCCGTACCGGAGCCATTGTAGCCACCATCATAGGTGTACAGGCCTTCGGCATTCAGCTTGAGCTTGTCGGTGACCTGCCAGATGGCGATGGGGTTGATGGTGGTGCGGTAGTGGCCGCTGTCACCCACATTTTGCGGGCCGATGCTGTAGTTCAGGTAGAGCTGAACCTGCTGGTTGAGCTTGTAGCCAACCTGGCCGAGGACATCGAGCGAGCTGTTGTCATCTTCGGTGGCCTGATCCCAGCCGCGGGTCATCCCGCCGGCAAGCGACCACTGGTCATTGAGCTGGTAGAAGCCCATGACGCCGGTCTGGGTGAAGGGGATGAGGCTGAACAGGTAGCTGTGGCTGTAGAACGCATTGCCGCGCGGATCGATGGTTTCGGTCCCGAGGAGGGTCACGAACTTGCCGACGCGAACCTTCAGACCGTTGCCGACGGGAACGTTCACGTCCACATAAGCCTGGGGGATTTCGAACTGGGGCACTTCGCCGGGGTTGTCACCGGGGGTCTGGTATTCGATCCCGTTGGACCGGATGTAGTTGGCGTCGGTGCCGAAGAGTACTTCGACCATACCGCCGACATCCCACTTCTTGGAGTCAACGAGGCGTTGGACGCGGAGGGTGACCTGGTTGAAAGCGGCATGGTTGCCGACTTCCTGGGTGAACGGGCCCGGACGAATCGGGGTGTTGCCCTGCTGCTGGCGCAGGTTCACGTTGTAGCCGGCCTCAACCCAGCCGTAGACGTTGATACCAAGGTTGGTGAGGGGCTTGGCGGCGCCGATCTTGTCGAGGCCGGTCATCAGCAGGGTGCTGGGGGCGGCGTCGACGTCCGCATGGACAACGCTGGGGTCCAGGGACAGGGAGGATGTTTTCACTTGGGTGTCAGCCATCGCGAACCCACAGGTTGCGAGAAGGCCGGCCACAGCCATGGAAACTGCGTCCTTCCGGTAAAGCATGCTCACTCCTTCGAATTAGACTACGAGGTCTTTTTTTCCAATCCCCGAGGGGATCTTGTGCAGGGCCCGGGAGATCCGGGGGCCGAACAGCCGGCGCGGGTTATGGGCCTCATCACCCAGACCCTCAGTAATCGGACAACGCGTCACGATTACTTTAAGGAAAAGGCCGCAGCCCTTTCCAGCAATTCAAACCTTTGCACCGACCGGCTGGGTGAATCCGCTTCCCTTGGGAATGGCCCTGAAAAATTAGTTCCAGGGTGCACCACCGAACGGGGCACTGCTCCGCCACGAGCATTCCTCCGCTCGCCATCACCGTGGGGGCAGACCCCGACCGGTAACCGGCGTGCGGAATGAATGGGCGCTAAGAATACGTAAATTCGGCAGCCTGTCAACTGGGTAATCATCGAAATCCGCAAGCCGGTCTGGCGTCCCATAATCGCCCGTGCCCGTGAGGTCGGGCCCTTCCATTTCGTAAAAATACCGCGCCATCATATGATGCAGGGCCATTCATCAACGTTCGGCTCAGGCATCCTTTCTTCATCCAGGAGACCCTTCCATGGCCAATCCCGACCTCAAGGCAGAGGTGCAAAAACAGATGGTCGCCGCGATGAAGGGGGGCGATAAACTCCGCACGCAGGTGCTGCGGATGGTGCTCTCGGAAATCAAGAAGGTCGAAGCCGACAAACCTGACGCCGAGCCGCAGGGCGCCGTGACCGCTTACGCCAAGACGCTGCGTAAGACGATGGCGGAAATGGAAAAGCTGCAGCAGCCCGAGCGTGTGGCGGCGCTCCTGGCGGAAGTGACGATCGTCGACGAGTTTCTGCCCAAGGCACTGGGCGACGCCGAATTGGAAACACTGGTGGAGGGTGCCTTGGCGGCCATGGGACCGTTGACCAAAAAGGACATGGGCAAGGCAATCGGTGCGGCGATGAAGGCCGTGGCGGGCTCGGGCGGCAGCGCCGATGCAGCTAAAGTACGGGCCCTGATTGAGTCGAAGATTCCCGGATGAGGCGCACCAACGTGAGCGAGCCCGTTTCCCCACCGCATGGGATCGATGCATTGCCGCCGGCCGGGGGGGATCGCGCCGCCGCGCGCCGCCAGTCGCCCAATTCCCTCAAAACCAAGCTGATATGGCTCGCATGGGCGGCCGTGCAGGCGACCTTATTCCGCCCGTCGTTTCATAGCTGGTCGGGCTGGCGGGCCACACTCCTGCGGCTTTTCGGAGCGACCATCGCGCCGCACTGCACCATTCGCCGCACCTGCCGCGTTCATTATCCCTGGAACCTCACGATGAAGCGTCACAGCTGCCTGGGCGATCGAGTGGAGGTGTACAACCTCGGGAAGGTGACCCTCGGGGAGCGCGTCACCATCAGCCAGGAAGCCTACCTGTGCGCCGGCACGCACGACCACACGCGGCTGTCCATGCCACTGCTCACCCCCCCCATCCTCATTAAGGATGACGCATGGCTCTGCGCCCGCTGCTTCATCTATCCCGGCGTGACCATCGGTCGCGGCGCGGTGGTGGCGGCGTGCGGTGTGGTCATTAAAGATGTCGAGGACTGGGCGATGGTCGGCGGCAACCCCGCGAAATTTTTGAAAAAGCGCGAGATGGCCGCGGGTGAAATCCCCGGCGGGAGTGATGGGGCGTGAGCGAACCTTCCCCGCATAGCAGCATTCCCCCAGCAGCGGCGCGTCCGCGCGGCGGAGCTCCCGTGTCCGTGATCGTCCCGGTGAAAAATGAGGAAGCCAACCTCGCCGCCTGCCTCGAGCATTTGAAGTGGGCCGATGAAGTGTTCGTGGTGGATTCCGGCAGCACCGACCGCACCGCGGAAATCGCCGCGGCCTATGGAGCGAAGGTGGTGCAGTTTCAGTGGGACGGCAAGTATCCGAAAAAGAAAAACTGGTCGCTGCTCAACCTGCCGTTCCGCCATGAGTGGGTGCTGATCGTCGATGCCGACGAGCACATCGTCGAGCCGCTGGCCGACGAAATCATCGCGGCGGTGGCATCGCCGGGCGAGCGCGTGGGTTTTTACGTCAACCGCAAATTCATCTTCATGGGCCGCTGGCTGAAGCATTGCGGGTACTACCCGAGTTGGAACCTGCGGCTGATCAAGCGCGGCTTTGGTCTCTACGAGGAACTCTCGAACACCGGCGACACCAAATCGGGCGACAATGAGGTGCATGAGCATGTCCTGGTCAAAGGGGAGGCGGGCTGGTTGAAGCAAGACATGATCCACTACGCCTTTCCGACGATCGGCGTGTTCATCGAGAAGCACAACCGCTACTCCAACTGGGAAGCCATCGTGCAGCTCAACCGGCTGGACCAGGGCCTGCCGGGGAAACTCTTCGGCCATTCGCTGGAGCGGCGGCGGTTTTTGAAGCGGCTGGCGGCGAAGATGCCGTTTCGTCCGACGTTGCGGTTTCTGTACAGTTACGTCCTGCGCTACGGGTTTCTCGATGGCCGGCGGGGCTTTATTTTCTGCCGCCTTCTGGCGATCTATGAGTTTTTGAGCGTGGCCAAGGTGGCGGAGATGCGCGCGGAGCGCAAGGCCGCCGGGCACCAGAAATCCTGACACGGCGAGGGCGTCTTGATGCGCGTATTGGTCACAGGCAGCAGCGGGTTGATCGGGTCGGAAGCGGTGATGTTTTTCGATGCCATGGGGTTCCGCGTGCTGGGGATCGACAACAACATGCGCGCCGATTTTTTCGGGCCCAAGGGTGACACCACGTGGAATCGCCAGCGACTGGAGGAAACCTGCAAGAACTTTCGGCATCGCTCGGTGGACATCCGCGACCGGCTGGCGGTGATGGACCTGTTTCGCCAGGGCCTTGACGAAGGCGTATTCGACCTCGTGATCCACGCCGCCGCCCAACCCAGCCACGATCTCGCAGCGAGCCGGCCTTTTGATGATTTTGACGTCAACGCCGGCGGCACGCTGAACCTGCTCGAGGCCTGCCGGCAACATGCGCCCGACGCGGTGTTCTGCCACATGAGCACGAACAAGGTCTACGGCAATCGGCCGAACTTCATCAAGCTCAAGGAGCTGGAGACCCGCTGGGATTATGATGATCCGGCGTTCGCGCAGGGCATCGATGAGAACCTGTCGATCGACCAGAGCGTGCACTCGCTCTTTGGCGCATCCAAGGTGGCCGGCGACGTGATGGCGCAGGAGTATGGCAAATACTTCGGGCTCAAGACCGGCATCTTCCGCGGTGGCTGTCTGACGGGCCCGCAGCACTCTGGCGTTGAACTTCACGGCTTTTTGAATTATCTGGTGCTGGTGGCGCTGCGCGAGGGGCCCTACACCATCTTTGGATACAAGGGCAAGCAGGTGCGCGACCAGATCCACGCACACGATGTGGTGAACCTGTTCTGGCATTTTGCCCAGAACCCGCGGCCGGGCGAGGTGTACAACCTCGGCGGCGGCAAGGGGAACGCGGGCAGCCTGATGGAGTGCGTCGAGCTGATTCACAAAATGACCGGCAAGCGGCCGGAGATGAGTTACAGCGAGGTTGCACGCACCGGCGACCACATCTGCTACTACAGCGACCTGCGCAAGATCCAGAGCCATTTTCCGGGCTGGAAGCTCACGCGCAACCTGGAGCAGCTCACCGCAGAAATCATCAGGAACGTCGTCGACAACGACCGGGCGTAGGAGCGGCTGTTGCGGATCACGATCATCAACCAGTTCTACACGCCGGACCTGAGTCCGACGGCGCATCTCTCGGCGTCGCTCGCCGAAGGGCTGGCCGAGCGCGGGCACGAGATCACCGTCGTCACCAGCCGGGGTGGCTACGTGGACGCCTCGCCCGTCGGCGCCGCCGGGGGCGAGAACCCGCGGGTGCACCGCGTGTGGACGCCGCGGCTGGGGAAAAAGTCGATCCTCAAACGGCTGCTCGATTACGCCAGCTTTTACCTGGGCGCGGCGTGGCGCATGGTGCGGCTGCGGAGGCAGGATGTCGTCATCTCCCTGACCACTCCGCCTTACATCGCCTGGACCGGCTGGCTGCATCGCCTGCTGCACCCGCGGGTGAAACTCGTGCTGTGGAACATGGACTGTTACCCCGACGTCGTCGAGCGCGCCGGGATGATGAAAAAGGGCGGGATCCTGAGTCGAATCATGCGCTTCTCCAATCGTGCGCTGTTCCGGCGGCTGGATCATTTGATCTGTCTGGACCAGGCCATGGTGGACCTGCTCCTGGGACAGTATGGCCCGCGGAAGAGGACTTTGCCGACGACGATTATTCCCAATTGGGAAAAAACGTCGGCCTTCCCGGCAGTGGCGACCGGGGCGGGACAACGGCATCCGGCGGGGCAATTCGTCCTGCTTTACTCGGGCAACATGGGCGTGGGCCATGGCTTTGAGACGGTGATCGATGCGGCGAAGGAAATGCGGGAGGAGGCGATCTCTTTTGTCTTCGTCGGCGGGGGCAAGCGCTGGCAGTGGGTGAAGGATGCGAAGGATCGCGAGGGATTGGAGCGGGTGACCTTGCGCGGATACGTGGCCAAGGAGGAAATGCCGGTCCTGCTGGCGGCGGCAGACTGTGCGTTGATCACGCTGCGCGATGAGGCAGTGGGGGTGATGAGCCCGAGCAAGCTGCATGGGAACCTCGCGATGGGGTTGCCGGTGCTTTATGTGGGACCGAAGGGGAGCAACGTGGATGAGGCGATCGAGCGCTTCGGCTGCGGGGTCAGCGTGCGGAACGGCGATGTGGCAGGAATGGTGGCGTTCCTGCGGCGGGCGATGGCGGACGAGGCCGAGCGGGAGCGCCTGAGCAAGCGGGCGCGGGAGGCGTTCGACGCCGCGTATTGCGATGAGCGCACGCTGCCGCAGTTCGAGGCGATCCTGGCGGGGCTGGGGGTGAAGGAGCCAACGCACAGCGGACAACGAGCGGCGACGGCTCCCTCACAGGAATAAACCCGGCAGGCCAAAATAAAAACGCAAGTTCATCCCCGCTTCACCCGCCGCCTTTAGGGTGTGCGAAGAGTGACGCGTTGTGCGTCGTTCGGATCGAACCTCGCAAGGAGCGAACAATGTCCACGAAATGGATCACCACGGGGATTTTCGCCATGGCGGCGATGTTTGCAGGCGCGAACGCGCTGGCGGCGGATGCGCCCGCGACGCCGACAACGCCCGTAACACCCGCAGCCGGTGCCACGGCGGCTGCTCCGGCCAAGACGCCGAAGGTCAAGAAGGCGGAGGATGATGACGCCGTTGGCCATGTCGAAGACGACGATAAGAAAGGCGCAAATCACGTGGAGGACGATGACAACAAGCAGGAGGCCGGCGAGCACCAGAATTAAGGCGCGCTCCAAACCTGGTCCGGGCGGTAGGATACCGACCGGACCCTCCCTTTCTGGCCTGATGTGGAATGGCTATGCGGTTGCTGGTGATCGAGGATGCGGCGGCGCTGCGGGCATCGCTGCGCGAGGGGCTGGCGGAATCGGGATACGCGGTCGACGCGTCTTCCAACGGCGCTGATGGCCTGCGGATGGGGCTCAGCGGCGAGTATGACGTGATCCTGCTGGACCTGATGCTGCCCACGATGGACGGGATGGAGGTGCTGCGGGTGCTGCGGCGGCAGAAGTGTCCGTCGTGCGTGCTGGTGCTGACGGCGCGGGATGCGCGGGAAGACCGGATCAAAGGACTGGATGTGGGGGCGGACGATTACCTGGTGAAGCCGTTCGATTTCGAGGAGCTTCTAGCGCGGATTCGGGCGCTGGTGCGGCGGAAGTACGATGCTTCGCCGCTGGTGCGGGTGGGGGATCTGACGGTGAACACGGTGGCGCGGACGGTGAAGCGCGGGGCGGAACTGGTGATGCTGTCGGCGCGGGCGTTTGCGCTGCTGAATTATCTGGCGCCCAATGCGAATCGATTCGTGTCGCAGACGGATATCTGGAACCATGTCTACGACATCAACGCGACGCCGGAATCGAAC
>CALCHA010000097.1 GCA_937901265.1 uncultured Phycisphaerales bacterium | reverse complement strand
CCCCCGGCACGTACAGTGCGGCCGTCCAACTCCGCCCCGACCAGCCGGGCATCCTCCCCTCCGCGTCAGCCGACCTTGTCCTCGGACAGGAGCAGGTGGTCGCGCTCGAAACCGGCGATCCGCTGCGCACCATCAGCGGCACCGTGACGGCGGCCGGGGAGCCCTGCGCCAATGCTGCCGTCGTGATGCAACTCGCCGGTGACCGCCCCTTTGAGATTGCCGCCACCGCCACCGATGCCGCCGGCGCGTTCACGCTGCACGCCCCGCCCGGAAAATACACGCTCGCCGCGCAGGGATTCAAGGCCGGCCGTCCCCAGGTGTACACCCTCGACGTCGACGCCACCGTCGCCGACGTGAAGGCCGCCGCGATGGCCGTTGACCTTGACGGCATCTGGCTCTCGCAACTCGTCGACGAAAAGGGGCACCCGCTCCAGGGATTCATTGACGGCAGCGGGCAGCCCATGCACACGGACGCCGCCGGCAACGTCCAAATGCCTCCCGCCAGGCAGGCTGGAGCACGACTGATTCTCGCCGCCCTCTCCGACGACGGCACGCGCGCGCTGGGCATCTCCCTCGCCCCCGGCGAGCGGCTCGCGGAAACCCTCGAACTCCCCCGCGCCGCGAGTCTCACCGGCAAAGTCCTCGGCGCCGACGGCCAGCCCCCGCCGCGCCCCGTGGTCGTCACCATCGGCGTGCCCATCGCCAGCCGCCTGGATATCAACGGCAACGAGATTGCCACATGGAGCGGCGCCGGCCAGCGCTGGAAAGCCCTCCCCGCGCCCGATGGCTCGTTTCGATTTCCCGTCGTGCCCGTCGGATGGGACATGTATTTGGATATCCGGGATGCTGATGGTGGTCTGGATGGCGGCGTTCACGTCGGCTTCGTGCAACCGGGCGAAACCCGCGATGTCGGCACGATCCAATGGCAACTCTCACGCATCGTCGGCACCGGCGAATCCCAGCTCCCCGGCAACGTCTCGGTCTCCGGCACCATCGTCGACACCGCCGGTAAGCCGGTTGTCGGCGTCTGGGTGCGGTACGGCAACAGCACCAGCGGCGGCGGCACTTCTGACCTCAAGGGCCGGTTCAGTCTCGGCCAGCTCCCCGAAGCGACCGAGATTCCGATCGAAGGCCGCCTCCGCGCCGATTCGGGAACCGTTTCCACCTACTGGCGGATTTCCACCGCCGCCGCCCGCCCGCTCACGCTCACATGGGACCCCGCCACCGCCTCACGGCCCGCCCGCCCCGCCGGGCGCGGCACTTCCCGCCCGCCGGCCGAGCTTCCCTGATTTCCATCGCCCCACCGCCCATCACCTGATCGGCGCGAAGCCGCCGAGAACGCCGGCTTTGTTGATGAGGAAGATGAGGTTGTCTTCGGTGTTGTAGACTGGCATCTGGGCGAGGGGGATCTTCGCGGTGGCGAGGGTGGAGCCATCGTTGAGGCTGATGGAGCGGAGGTTTCCGGCCTCGTCCTGGGCCCAGACGTGATCCCCGGAGATGGTGGCGATCCGGGTGGCGCCGTCAGCTTCCCATTGGATGTCGCCATTTTCGGTGGAGAGGGAATAGAGCCCCTTGCCGGAGGCAGGGACGAGCACCTGGTCGCGGACGGGGACGGGCATCTGGTCGAGGGTGCCTTCGAGGCGCGTCTGCCAGAGTTCGCCGCCACCCTGGGCGCCGAAGGCGTACACGCGGCTGTCGAGGCAGGGGACGAACATGGTGCCGCCGTCGGTACCGATGCCGCCGACGACCGGGCCGTTGGTCTTGCGATCTTTCCAGTCCCACTGGCCGGTGGGGAGGGTGACGCGGAGGAGACGTCCGGCGCGGGTGGCGAGGAGGGCGTCGTTGCCGATGACGGCGGGGGTGGCCTGGAAGGAGTCGTTGGGGGCACCCGAGACCCACTTGACGCCGCCGAGCTGATCGAGGTACAGGCCGTAGAAAAAGTCGAGGCCACCGACGCCGATGGTGTTGGAGGCGAGATCGACGACGGGGTTGGTGGTGACGATCGTGTTGAGGTCGCGGTGGGCGACGACGACGCCGGCAGCTTTGTCGAGGAGGTAGGCGGTGCCCTGGGTGAGCACGAGGATGCGGTTATTGCCCAGGTCCACCGGGCGGAAGATCTCGCGGGTTTCGACACCGACCTGGACATCCCATGCACGGACACCGGAGGCGGCGGCGAAGCAGAGGAGGCGGTGGCGGGAGGTGGTCAGGTAAATCGCATCGCCGATGCGCCAGCCGCGATTGACGTGTTCGCCGCCGGCGAGGCCTACCTGTGCTTCCCAGAGGGTTTTGAGGCCGGCCTGCTGCAGGTTGGGCATGGGGGTGTAGTCCGGGGATCCGGCAAACATGGCGCAGCCGGAGAAGGCGGGGGCGAGGGCGGCCAGGGCGAGAAGGGTGGCGGTAGCGAAAAGGCGACGCGCGAAAACCATGCGAACTCCTTGCGGTCTAGCCGGCACTGGCGAAATTGCCGCGGCCCGAAAGCGGGCAGCGGCGGACGAGCTGGCCTTGGAGAAGGGGAAAATTACGCGCGCGGTGAGAAACACCGCGCCAGAACCTGCCACCATCGCCATGGGGCCCCATCTTACTTGGACACCCGCAAGGGTCAATAGAATATCGGGAGGCATTGGTGAGACCTGCGGTTTGCCGGGGGTGGGGTGGGCGGTACACTGGCCCGTTTCCGTCGGTCTGCCCGAGCCGCCAAAGGGAGCTGTTGCGTGTTGAGTTTTGAAGCCATTGGCCAACGTCTGGCTGGCCGCGTGGGGGCGGCGGGGCTGGCGCTGCGGCCCGGCGGGGGGCATCCCTGGATCGGGGTTCCCGCCGCAATCTGGGCCGACACAGCCTTGTTTTTGCGCGATGACCCGGCCTTGGACTTCACCCTGCTGCGCTGCATCACCGGCCTCGATTACCCGGACAAACGGCAGATGGCGGCGGCCTATGAGCTGCTGTCGTTTGAGCAGGGCCATGGGCTCTGCATCAAGATCTTCGTGCCGCGCGACAAGCCCACGATTCCCTCGGTGGCGCACGTCTGGCGGGCGGCGGATTGGCACGAGCGGGAGGCTTACGACCTGCTGGGAATCGACTTCACCGGGCATCCCGACTCGGTGACAGACGCCGCCGGCACGCACCCCCGGCGGATTTTGTTGCCGGAGGACTGGGTCGGGCACCCGCTGCGCAAAGATTACCCCTTTCCGCGGGAGTACCAGGGGATCCCCGGCAGCGTCGAAGTGGATTGGGCACAGAAGGCGGAGTACCCCAGGTGAAAGCGACGTCATGACGACTTCGATTAAAAATTTCATTACCCAGCCGGAGCTTGACGTGCACGCGGACGTGCAGTCCGAGGAGATGCTGGTCAACATGGGACCGCAGCATCCCTCGACGCATGGCGTACTGCGCCTGGTCCTGCGAACCGATGGCGAGATGGTGCTCGACGCCGTGCCGCACATCGGCTACCTGCACCGCTGCGCTGAAAAAATCGGGGAAAACCTCGCGTACTACCAGTACACCCCCTACACCGACCGGATGGATTACCTGGCCGGGATGAACAACGCGGTGGGGTGGTGTCTGACGGTGGAGAAGCTGGCGAAACTGGAGTTGCCCCGGCGGGCGCAATACATCCGGCTGATCATGTGCGAGCTCAATCGCATCGCCTCGCATCTGGTGAGCATGGGCACCTATGGCCTGGACATGGGGGCGGTCACGCCGTTTTTGTACGCCTTCCGCGAGCGCGAGGGCATCCTC
>CALCHA010000096.1 GCA_937901265.1 uncultured Phycisphaerales bacterium | reverse complement strand
ACTTTGGTGATGTCGCCGGCGTGGTCAATGTGGCTTTCATCATAAATCTTGACGAAGGTGCCCTGCTTGCCGATGGGTCCGCCCTCCTTCTTGTCGCCTGGCCCTCCGGGCGTGTGCATGTTCGTCGATCCGCTGCCGGCGGTTTCCTGTCCGGCGGACGCCCCCTGGCTCGATTGGCTGCCCTGCTGGCTGCCGCCAGGTTTGGAGCCCTGGTTGCTGCCGCTGTTGGCCTGCTGCCCCTGCTGACCTTGCTGGCCCTGCTGAGCGCCGGACTGCTGGTCGGGACTATTGCCCTGCTGGCCTTGCTGGCCTTGTTTTCCCTGCTGGCCTTGTTGGCCTTGCTGACCGGCGTTGGCCTGCTGATTGTTGCCCTGCTGGCCGCCACCAGCCTGCTGTTCGTCGGCGCTTTTGCCACCGGCGTTGGCCTGATCGATGGCGTCCATCGCGTCCTTGAGCGCCTGTCCGCTGAGCTGCCGCTGGGCGGATTGCTGGCCCATGCGTGCGGCGGCATCGGAGAGCGACTGCGAGAGCTTCCGGGTGTCGCCCTTCTCGGCGGCGTCGGCCGCGGCGTTGAGGGACTTCTGCAGCTGCGGATCATCTTTGGCCTGCGCGGCGGCATCCTTGAGGCCCTGCGCCACGTCCTGCTTCTCTCCCGCGTTCATGCCCGCCACCTGCGAGGCGGCACTCTCGGCGGCGGCCTTGCGGGCGTCGGCGGCGGCGGACTTTTTGCTCTGGCCGTCGGCGCCATCCTGGTTGTCGGCCGTCTGCGCGTCCTTTTCCTGCTTCGTCGCGTTCTGCAATTGTTCCAGCGCCTTCACGCGCTCCAGCGCCTGCTCCGCCTTTTCGGAGGCATCGAGCTCCTCCTTTTTCTGCTGCAATTGCCCCTTGGCTTCGTTGATCTTGGCCTGCATCTCAAAGGGGGTCATGTTGCCTTTACGCAGGTCCGTCAAGGCATTGCGCAGGGGATCGAGGGCCTTGGCCGGCTCATCGCCTTTTTTGGCCTGCTGCTCCTCGATTTCCTTGAGCTTGTCGGCCAGCCGCGCGGTGTTTTCCACCACGATGGCGTAGGGCTTGTGCGACGCAATCGCCCGCGCCGGCAGGGGGGTCAGAAAGGTCACGCCGAGGGCGGCGAGCGCGGCGGCGGCGGCAACCGGATAAACGCGCTTATCGACGCGGGCATAGCCCACTTTCGCGCCGCGGACCGCGGCACACGCCTGCACCGCCGAGCCGACCAGCGGGTTGCGAAAGGCGGCCTCGACGGGGGAGGTGGCGGGCGGTGCATCGAGAATTTCCAGGGCGGTGGAGACGCGTTCGCGCAGGCCCACCTGTTGATCGACAAAAATGGCCGCAGCCCGGGTCCCCACGCGGCGGACGGTGGCGGCCCCGGCGAGGGCCCCGGCGACCATCAGGCCGACGGAAAGTCCGCGGAGAGGCCACGCCCCGACGACGGCCGGCCAGGCAGCCATCGCCACCACGAGCAG
Organism: uncultured Phycisphaerales bacterium; assembly: GCA_937901265.1. Taxonomy (GTDB): domain Bacteria; phylum Planctomycetota; class Phycisphaerae; order WQYP01; family WQYP01; genus CALCHA01. The sequence continues at coordinate 4,983 of CALCHA010000096.1, read as the reverse complement.
GGCCGCGAGCAGCGCGACCGCGGCCCCGAGGCGCACGACGCTGGCGGGAATGCCGGGCCGGGCCCAGCGAAGCGCCCGAGCCCACATCCATACGCCGGATGCTGCCGGGACCAGCGCCAGCACCGCCGTCCAGGAGCCGTAGCGGTCCAGGAGCAGTCGCGCGGCCACCAGCGGGAGCGCCATCAGGGCACCCGTGGTCAGGCCCAGCGCGATGCGTTCAAGCAGGCGCACGGCAAACAGGCGACGCCGGACGACGGAAAGGCAGGCGACAATGGTTCGGTATTCGGGAGGGTGAGATCGGGGCTGCTGCTGTGACATTGGCAATCCTCCCAAGTTCCCCGCCCCGCCCCGTCATTAAGACGCTGGGGGTGCGTGGAAGTTCCTGGGAATTATACCGGCAGCAGGGAGGGGAGGTGTAATAGAGCCAGAGTTGTCCGCGCTGGTGCCCCCCCCATGTCGCAAAAATCGCTCCGGAACGGCCACGGCTGCGATGGCTCGCGCCGCAAATTGGCGGCACGCGAGGCGGAGGCAAGACGCCTCGACTGGGTGCGGCAGGATTCGAACCTGCGTAGGCATAAGCCAACGGGTTTACAGCCCGTCCCTTTTGGCCGCTCAGGCACACACCCGGCTGAGTTCCTCATCTTAACCGGGAGGATTCGGATTGCCAATACGCGTCGCTGGAGTTTTTCACATGGCACCCACGATGAGCCATGGGTTCGCGTGCGCGGACGAAGCCGGTGCTCAGGCAGTGGCCTTGAAATTGGCGGCGACGGCCATGCGCACGAGGTCGGCGACATTGGCGGCGGCCATCTTTTCCATCAGGTTGGCGCGGTGGTGGTCCACCGTGCGGGCGGAGATGCCCAACTCGTCGGCAATCATCTTGGTCGATTTGCCGGCGATCACCGCTCCCAAAAGCTCCCGCTCACGCGGGCTCAGCGTGGCGAGCCGGCGCGTGATTTCCTTCACCACCTCGGCGGCGGCGCGGCGCTGCCGATCTTTTTCGATGGCGGCCTGCACGAGCGCGAGCAGGGCGGGACGCTCGAAGGGCTTCTCGAGGAAGTCCACCGCACCGAGCTTCATTGACTGCACGGCCGCAGGGACCGAGGCGTGCCCGGTGACGATGATGATCGGCACGGGACAGCTGCAGCCATCGGTGAAGTGGCGCTGCAGAAGGTCCATCCCGGAGCGTCCGGGCATCTCCAGATCGAGAAGAATGCAGGCGGGCCGATCGGGCATCTGGAATGATGCGAACTGGTCCGCGGATTCAAAAAGCAGCGGCTCGATGCCTGCGGCGCGCACCGTGGCCGCGATCAAGGCTCGCACGGACGCGTCGTCATCAACAATGTAAGCGGCGGGCGTGTCTGTCATACCTGCGGCACCCCTGAGAGGAAATGTACACTGGTCCCGTGGCTGCAAAAGCGAAGTCGTTGCGGATGTATCTTAGCCTTCCCGCACCCTCCGATGGAAGGCCTCCGACAATTGCCGCGTCAGCGGACCCACGCCGCTGCCGATCGGCCGATTGTCAATGCGGGTGACCGGCACGACCTCGGCCCCGGTGCCGGTGAGGAAACACTCGTCCGCTGAATAAAGGTCAAAGCGCGTCAGGCTGCGTTCAAAAGCGGGAATGTTCGCTTCCCTGGCGAGACCCAGCACCGCCTGACGGGTGATTCCCACGAGAATCCCGGCATCCTCGGGCGGGGTGAGCAACTGGCCATTCTTGACGATGAAGATGTTGTCGCCGGTGCATTCGCACACATAGCCGAGGTGATTGAGCATGACCGCCTCGGGGACGCCGGCGTCGATGGCCTCCCACTTGGCCAGGATGTTGTTGAGGTAGTTGAGGCTTTTGACCTTGGGGGAGAGGGAGTTGGGGTGATTGCGGATCGTGCTGGCCGTGATGATGGACATGCCCTTGTCATACATTTCGTGCGGGTACATCTGAATGGTGTCCGCGATGATGAACACCGAGGGGGTCTCGCAGTTTTTCGGGGAAATGCCCAGGTAACCCACGCCGCGGGTGACCACGAGGCGGATGTAAGCATCCCGGAAGTGGTTGGCGGCAAGGGTTTCGTCGAGGGCGCGGGCGAGTTGTTCCTTGGCGTAGGGAATGGTGAGGCGGATGGCCTGTGCGGATTCGTAAAGGCGCTGAAGGTGCGCCTCCTTTTCGAACACCCGCCCGTTGTACTGGCGGATGCCCTCGAAGATGCCATCGCCGTAAAGCAGCCCGTGGTCATAGACGCTGATGCACGCCTCTTTTTTGGGAACGAGCTTTCCATCCAGCCAGATCTGCAGGTCCATGCACAGCATCCCAAGAGGTGTCGCCGCCGGGCGTCCCCGGTGGACGGCAGCGGCGCGGAGGGTTATGGTAACACGTCTTTGCATCGATTGGGAGGGGACGACGGATACGCCCGCACCCGCGACCCCCGCCGGAGCCCCACTTGCCCCCCATTGCCCCGAAATCTCCCGGCAGAAAGCGTGTTCTCTGGCTGCAGACGCAGCCCGAACACTACTTCAATCGGATGATGGATGACCTGGCCCGACGATCTCCGGAGATCGAGTACGTCGCGGCGTTTTCCTGGCCGGGGCCGGGGTGGTATGAGGACAACGCCCCTGCGGTCGCACCGTGGCTGACGCTTACGCCGCGGGCGGGGGTCAAAGGGCCGCCCACGATGTCGGGGGGTTTTCACGCGGATTGGCGGCGGGAATTGTTCTCGCTGGAGATCGATGCCGCGGTGGTGTCGGGGTATGGCTACCGCACCCACTGGAAGTTCATCGGCGAGTGCGCCCGGCGCGGCATTCCCCTGGCGATGTTTTCAGATTCCAATATCCGCTCGCAGCGCGGCCACACACTGAGGCTGCGGCTCAAGCGGCGGCTCAAGCGTTTTCTCCTGCACAAGCTGATCAGCCAGTCGCAGTTTCTGCTGACCGCCAACACCCGCGGGCTGGCCTACTGGCGCTATTTCGGGGCCCCGCGCGAGAAGCTCGTGCTCTGCCCCTACTATGGCGACTACCCCCGCGCCCGGGCCGCGGCTGCAAAGCCGCGCGGCGAGGTTCTCGCACGCCATGGCCTGCCGCCGGAGGCACGCTACATCTTCACCGCCGCCCGGCTGGTGCCCGCCAAGGGGCTCGATCTGGCGCTGCTCGCGTTTCAGGCGCATCAGCGGCAGGACCCGAACTGGCATTATCTGATCGCCGGCGTCGGGCCTGAGGAGAGGGCGCTCCGCGCGCTCGCCGGCGACGCACTGGGAAAGTCGGTGCATTTTCTGGGGTTTCAGCAGCCGACCGACAACCTGGCGCTGATGGCCCATGCCGACCTGCATGTGTTGCCCTCACGCTATGAGCCTCACGGAATCGTGGTGGCCGAGGCGGCCTGCGTGGGGACGCCGACGCTGGCGTCGGATGTCTGCGGGGCGGCAGCGGCTCTGGTGCGGCCGCGGATTTCCGGTGAGATTTTTCGCTCGGGGGATTTGGCGGATCTGACGCTGAAGCTGCATCATCTGCTGGCCGACCGGGAGCATCTCAGGGCGCTGCGGGGCGGCGCGACGGCGACGTTCGAGGAGTGGTTTGCCCGCACGAACCCGGTGGTGGTGACCGATCGCATCGCCCGGCAGATGCTCAACCTGCCGGCCGCCGACGCGACCTCTGCGCCTGGAGTCTTTTCTTGAAAAAGAAGCTCATTTTCTTCGCCAAGTTGGCGATCCTGATACTGATTGTGTGGCTGGTGGGGCGGCAGTTGTACAAATCGTGGGGCGCGATCGCGGCGCAGCCGCTGACGATTCACTGGGCGTGGGGCCTTCTGGCGGTCGCGGCATTCTGCGGGAGCCTGCTGACGGCCGCGCTGGTGTGGCGCTGGATTGCCTTTCGCATGGGAGACCGCACGCCCACACTGCCGCTGGTGGGGGCGTACACGTTTTCGCAGATGGGCAAGTACATCTTCAAGGTGGCCCTGCTGCTGATGCGCATCGATCGCACCAAGCGCTTCGGGATGGCTCCGGGGCACTGCACGCTCTCGACGCTGTTGGAAAACGCGCTGTACATGATTTCCGGGGCGCTCGTCGGCATGGTGGCGATTCTCCAAATCGCGCGGGATCTTTCGCCCAGCCAGGCCATGCTGCTGTGGCCGGTGACGGTGGCGGGCGTCCTGTGCCTGGCGGCGGCATGCTATCCGCCGGTGTTTTACCGGCTGGTGAATGTGCTCTTGCGCGGCATGAAGAAGCCAGAGGTCGCGCGCGAGCAATGGCTGTCCCTGCCGACGCTGCTGCTGTGCGTGGTGGGGTTTGTGCCCTGCTGGATTTTCGGCGGGCTGGCCTTGTGGGCGTCGTTGTGCGCGGTGCATCCGGTCGCGATTGCCCAATGCTGGTGGTTTCCCGGGGCCTATGCGCTGTCGGTGATCGTGGGGATGGCGGCGATCCTGCCGGGCGGGCTGGGAATCCGCGAAGCCCTCCTGCTCGCGGCGATCACGGTGCAATTGTCGCCGACCCTCGGGCATGACCGGGCGGTGCTCCTGGGCACGGCCGTGGCCGTGCTGCAGCGCTTGTTCCAGGTCATCGCGGAGCTGTTTCTGGGGGCGGTCGGTGCGGGGATTACCGCCAAGGCGCCACGATCTCCGGCCCCGCCGGCATAGCCCGCTCCCGACGCCCGGCATCAGGCCTGCATCATGGCCTCGAGCACGCCGGCCATACGCCGGGCGGTCTCTTCCCAGCGGAAACTCTGTACGCGCTCCCGTCCCTGCGCGCGCAATGCCTCGGCCCGCGCTGGATCGAGCAGCAGCGCGGCGAGGCGCTCTTCCAGCGCACGGACGTTGTCGGGCGGCACCAGTTCCGCGGCGTCGCCACAGACTTCGGGCATGGCGCAGCAGTCTGCCGTGACCACCGGGGTTCCATAGCTCATGGCCTCGACGGCCGGCAGACCGAAGCTCTCGCAAACGCTCATGAGCACGTAGGCCCGGGAATGGGCGAAGAGCTCCTCGACCCGTTCCTTGCT